>CAZTQF010000001.1:0-10369 GCA_964615255.1 uncultured candidatus Brocadiaceae bacterium
GATGCCGAGCATCGCCAGCACGTTGAACATGTTCTGGCGCAGCCGACCGATCACGAGCAGCGCCTTGCCGCACGACCCGGTCCATGCGACGGCAGCGTGGCTCAAGGCGAGGGCGCTCAGGACGGGGCCGCCGGCTGCGAACTCGGGTCCGAACATCCCGAGGACCTGAGGGCCCCACAGGATCAGCAGCAGCGCCGCGCCCGTAGCCGACCAGATCGACCAGCGCCCGGTGCGCTTGTAGAACGCCTCGAGGCCTGCGAGGTCCCCCGCGGCGTACCGCTCGCTGGCGTGCGCGAAGAACATCTGCGTGGCGCTGCCGTGCACCACGAACACGAGCGGCAGCAGCCTTGCGGACGCGCCGTAGACGCCCACCTCGGCGGGCTCACTCAGCAGGCCGAGCATGAAGACGTCGAGGCTCGACAAGGCGAAGGCGATCAAGCTGGTGCCGAGGAGCGGCCAGCAGGTCGCCACGAGCGAACGCGCGGGCCAGGCCGCTGCTTGCTCGCGGGCTTGGAGCACGCCGGGCACGCGGGCGCCGGCGAACGTCGCGCTGCAGGCGAGCGCGGCGGCCGGGCCGAGCAGAGTCGCCCCCAGCACGCCGTAGAGGCCGAGCTCGAGCGCCCAGACCGCGACGAGCGCGGCCAGCGTCGCGCAGACGGGGACGATCGTCTCCGCCACGGCGTGCGCGCGCATGGCCTTGAAGCCCTGCAGGACGCTCTGGGTGGTGAGCAGGAGCGCGATGAGCACGACGGCGGGAGCCAGCCAGCGCAGGACGCTCGCGAGCGCAGGGTCGTCGAACACCGATCGTGCGAGCCACGGCGCCAGCACGAACAGCGCCGCGGACACCAGCAGGGACGCGGTGAGGCTGATCGCCAAGGCGGCCCGCACCGTGGCGCGCAGGCGCGGCGGGTCCTCCGCCAGGCGCTCGCGAGCGAAGATCGGGACCGCGCCCGGCGCGAGCCCGAGCGTGGCGGCGGTGCCGAGCACCTGCGTGATGGCCTGGGCCTGCACGTAGGTGCCGAACAAGCCCGCGCCCAAGAGCCTCGTCGTGATCAGGGCCGCGACGTAGCGCAGCGGCATCCCGAGCGCGGTCGCCAGTACGGTGAAGCTCATCTGGCGACCTGCGTGGTCGCGCTCGGGCGCGCCTGCGTCGGTATGATCCCCCGTGTCGGTCGCCATCGAGCTGCGCGCAATCTACTCGATGCATCCGCCGCTCCGCGACGACCGCCGCCCCTCGTGTCGATGAGATGACCCGCTCCGAGCCAACGATCGACCGCGCTGTCGGGATGCACACGAGGCATCGAGCGCTCCGCCTGGCGTTCTGGTCCCTGGTCGTGATCGCCGCTGGCTGGCTCGGCTACGAGTCCTGGCGGCTTCTGTTCCAACCTCGGCCGCTGGGCGCGGTGGACCTGTTCCTGCGGCACGCGGAGTGCGTGCGGTGGTTCGAAGGCGAGAAGATCTACAGGACCCGCCACGACGCGGTCTATCCGCCGGCGAGCTACCTGATGCTGTGGCCGCTGCTGGGCTGGTCCAGCAAGGGGCTGGTGCGGGTGTTCTGGCTCGTCCCGACCGCCTTGTCCGTCGTCTGGATCTGCCGACTGTTCGTGCAGCACAGCGGCGTGCGCGCCGCGCCGCTTCGACGGCTGCTCTACGTCGTCCCGCTCGCGAGCTATCCGGTGGGCGCGACGGTCGGCAACGGCCAGCTGTCCCTGCTCGTTGTCAGCAGCCTTCTCGGCGGGCTGATGATGCTCGCGGAGCCCCAGCGGTCATGGCGTCGCGACCTCGCGATCGCGGCGCTCGTGCTCGCGGCCCTCGTCAAGCCGTCGGTGTCGGCCTACTTCTTCTGGATCCTGCTGTTCGTGCCCGGTGGCTTCCGCCCGGCGTGCGTCGTCGTCGCGGCCTACGTCGCGTTGACGTTCGGCGCGAGCCTCGCGCAGCAGCAAGGGCCGATCGAGCTCTTGGAGGCCTGGATGCGCCGCGCCACCGGGGGCGTCGAATGGGGCGCGACGCGCGGCGAGGGCGGCATCCAGTCGGCTGCGCCGGCCGGCGGCGCTTCAGCCAGGACTGCGTTCGTCATCAAGAGCATCAACCTGCACAGCTTGTTGAGCATCGCCGGGCTGCGGCAGCTGATCTCCTCGGCGTCATTCGCGCTGCTGGCGCTGCTCGGCGCGTGGGTCTTCTGGAACCGCAGGGGCCACCTGCTTTGCCTGCTCGGCGTCTCGGCAATCGCCGCGCGCTTCTGCTCGTACCACGGCTGGTACGACGACGTCATGATGTTGATCCCGCTGGCGGCGCTGCTGGCCTGCTCGCGCGCTGCCGACAGCGCGCGCAGTCGACGGATCGCCACCGGGCTCGCGCTGGCTTTCGTGTTGTTCTTGCTGGCGCCCGGCGGGATCTACGCGCTGCCGCCGACGCTCGCCAACACCTACGTCGTCGTCCAGGCCGCCTGCTGGCTCGCCGGCCTCGCGTTCCTGGCGGTCATGGCGTCGACGCTCGGCCGCCCGGTTGCTTCCACTTGAGGGTCCGTCTACGACCTCTTGAGCCGATGCCGCACCGACCGCTCGAGCCTGTCAAGATCGTGTTCCTGCGTCCGGGGACCCTAGCCGCGGTGTTTGCGGCGCTCGGCGCGCTCGGTCTGTTCGCGGCGACGAGCGTCCTGCTGGTCAAGGGAGGGCAGGACGTCGGCAAGCACCTGCAGCTGCTGCGTCACTACCTGCCCGGCTACACCGTCACCTGGCCGGGGGCGCTGCTCGGCCTCGTCTACGGCGCGGGCGTCGGCGCGCTGATGGGTGCGGCCATCGCCCGGCTCTACAACGCCGTGGCGCGGCGTCGGCGACCCCAGTGAGCGCGACCCTCAGCGCGGTCGTGCCGGTTCTCGACGGGCGCCGCTGGCTCGAACGCAGCTTGCCGCCGCTGCTCGACGCGATGCGCCGCGGGCAGCTGCTCGAGGTCCTGGTGGCCGACGACGGTTCCCTTGACGGCTCGGGAGACTATGCGCGCTCCCTCGGCGCGCGCGTGATTCAGACGGACCGCCGCGCGTGCGGGCCTGCGCGCGCCCGCAACCTCGCTGCCGCGCAGGCGGCCGGCGCGGTGCTGCTGTTCGTGGACGCGGACGTGGTCGTGAGCGATGACGCCGTCCCGCGGTTGCTGAAGACGTTCGAGGACCCGGCGGTCGGGGCGGTCTACGGCTCCTACGACGACGACCCTGACCACCGCAGCTACGCGAGCCTATACATGAACCTGCGCCACCACGCGGGCCATCGCGTCCGCCGCGACGGGGTCGACACGTTCTGGGCAGGGCTGGGTGCGGTGCGGCGCGAGGCGTTCCTCGCCGTCGGCGGCTACGACGCAGCGGCGTTCCCGGCGCCGAGCGTGGAGGACATCGACCTGGGTCGCCGGCTGCGCGCGGCAGGCGTCCAGATCCGGCGCGACCCGGAGATCCTCGGCAAGCACCTCAAGCGCTGGAGCTGGTGGCAGGTCATCCGCACCGACGTGGTGCACCGCGCGCTGCCCTGGAGCCGGCTGATCCAGCGCTATCCGGGGGCTTTCCGAGACCTGAACGTCTCTCGGGCCGAACAGGTGAGAGCGGCAGCGGCGCTGGTCTTCGCTTCGTCCTGCCCGCTGGCGCTGCTCCAAGTCGCGCCCTGGTGGGCGCCGCTCGTGATGCTGCTCGGCGTCGGCGCCGGCAACGGAGCCCTGCTCCGGGTGTTCTCGCGCGGCGCGGGGCCGCTGTTCGCCTTCGTCGCGCTGCTCTTCCACCAGTTGCACCTGTGCTACAGCGCGGCGACCTTCGTCTGGTGCCGGCTGACGCCGCTGCCGCGCGATACGGCCTGAGGCAGCGCGCGCAGGGTCGCCGCGACCTGCTGCGCTCAGCGCCTCGGGAGCGCCGCGAGGAGCCGCTCGATCTGAAGCCGCCTCGCCGCGTCCTGCTGCACCGTGGGCAGGTTGAGCGCCTCGGTGAACACCCGCCGCGCGAGGTCGGGCTTGCCGAGCGCGGCGTGCACCCGCGCGAGCGCGACCAGCGGATCGGGCTCGCGTCGATCGGTCGCCTTCACGATCAAGAGCGCAGTGCGCAGCGCGATCTCGGCCTCCTTGACGGAGCGAGGCTTCGCCGCGGACTGGAGCGCGCGGAACCCGAGCATCACGGCGCGCGCGGGCTCGATCCGCAGCGCCTCGCGGAGGTGCTTCTCGGCTTCTTTCAGCCAGCCGACGCCGACGCAGACCCTGGCGAACTCCTCGTGGAACGAGGCGTCTTCCGGCGCCAGCTCGATGGACCGCCGGTAGGCATCGGCAGCGAAGCCGCTCTGGTTCAGCTTCAGGTAGATGCGGCCCATCTGCTGCTGCACCTTGGCGTCGCGCTTGCGCAGATCGGCGCAGACCTTGCAGTGCTTGAGCGCGGCCTTGGGTTTGCCGGCGGCGTCGAGCGCTTCGGCGAGCGCCCAGCGGGTGGCGAAGGTCTTCTTGATCCCGAACGCCTGGCGGGCGTGCCGCAGGGCCTGCTCGGGTTCGCCCGCGGCGATGTAGGGCGTCACCAGGGACACGTGAGCTCGCGTGTTCTTCGGCTGCACGGCGACCGAGGACTCCCAGAGCGCGATCTCGGAGCGGTAGTCGCGGTTGCGAAGCACGGCGAGCCCTCCGTAGAGGAGCAGCGCAAGCGCCATCGCCAGCTTGGGCGACACGCGCCAGCGCGCGCAGAGCGTCCGGCCGGCGGCCACGCCCAGCGCGGTCAGCGCGGCCAGCGGAACATACATGCGGTACTCACACTTCAGGTCGTTGACCGGCACGAGTGTCGACGTCGGCGCGAGCACCAGGAAGAACCACGCCCCGGCGACGCCGCGCCAGGATCGCCGCCAGAGCTCTCGCGCCGTCCACGCGAGCATCCCGATGATCGCCAGCAGCGACGGGACGATCACCAGGAGCCGCGAGGTCGGCTTGACCCCCCAGTCGAAGCAGAGCGGATAGGGCGCCAGCGCCAGGCGGAGGTAGTCGAGCACGATCCCGGGCTGGCTGGCGGCGTACTGCGACGCGCTGACTCGTCCGTAGCTGGTCGACGTGTTGGGCAGCACGACGGCGACGCCGATGACCGCGACGGCGGCGAGCGTCGCGTAGAGCGGCCAGCGCGCGCGCAGCGCGGCGCCGAGGGAACCGCTGAGCAGCACGCAGTCGTAGATCAGCAGGACCGGGATGACGGCGACCATCACCTCCTTGGTGCCGAAGCCCAGCAGGCAGCTAGCGACCGCGAGCGCCGTCCAGCGTCCTCGGCTGCCGCCGTCGGCGGAGCGCACCGTCGCGTAGATCGCGCCGAGGAAGAACATGCCCATCATGGATTCGCTGCGCTGCCACACGTAGGTGACGGCCTGCGTGTTGAGCGGGTGGACGACCCAGAGCGCTGCGACGGCGAACGCGACTCCGTTGACGGCGTCGGGTGCCATGGAGCCGAGCCGCGGCAGCCCCAGCGTGCGGCGTACGACGCCGTAGAGGAGCAGCGCCGCGATGGCGTGGATGGCGATGTTGGTGATTCGGAACGCGACCGGATCCGGTCCGCTGAGCGCGTAGTTCAGCGACAGCGTGAACATCAGCACCGGGCGGTTGGGGTAGCTGCCGAACGACCACAGGTCGCGGATCGCCGGATCGGTCACGATCATGACCTTGTCGTCCAGGACGAAGGGTGCGGCGAGGCCAGACGCGTAGACGCCGAAGGCCAGCGCGATCAGGGCCGCTGCGTGCGCCCGGGGCGTCACGTGCGCCACCGCCTGCGACGGCTGCGCAGGGGGGCGGTCGGGCATTCCTCGCGATCGGGTGCCATCACCGGATTGTCTCCGCACTGGCGCCTTGCGGCAACGCCGTGCTCCCGGGCATCTGCGCGGCCCTCAAGCCTGCGACGGGGTCTCCTCGGCCCTGCGGACACAGGTGACGACGTCGAGGAACCGCTTGCAGTCGAACTGGTGCTGATCGCCCCACGAGTCCACCTGGAACTCAACCTCGAGGCCGGCTGCGCGCGCCAGGCGCGCGAACAGCTCGCGTGAGACCATGCTCCGCCTTCCGTCCGTGGCCCCCATCGTGTCGCGCTTCATCGAGAGCAGCTTGAACAGGTAGCGACCCGGCGGCCCGAGCCGCGCCAAGAAGGAGTAGCGCAGCATCGAGTCCCGACGGCCCGCGTGGTGGATGACGGCGCGCCCGCCAACTCGGAGCGCGCGCGCGAACTCGCGCAGGTAGCTCGCGATCGCGTCGGGCTCGATGTGCACGAACGAGTCGTACGACCAGATGAAGTCGACCGTGGCGTCTTCGACGCCCGGCAGCGTTCGCCCGTCGGTGACCGCATAGGTCACGTGCTCCTGGGCAGCGAAGCGCCGACGGCACGACTCGATGCAGGTCTCGTTGAGGTCGACGAGGTGCACGCGGCCGGCGTGCGCGACCAGAAACTCACTCCACCGGCCGTGGCCGGGCGCGACCTCGACGACCACCTTGTCCGCGGACACATAGGGCAGGATGAGGGCTGCGTGCACGGACTCCTTCCACGCCTCGTAAGGCTGGCCGCAGTAGACTGCCTGCCCCTTCCACTCGTCGCCGTCCTCAGACCACGAGTAGGTTCCCCAGCCCTTGTTCCAGTTGATCGAAGGCATGTGATCGACCGCGGGGCACAGTAGGCGCGGACCGCGTACGCACCGCGCAGAGAATGCTGAACGGCCCGCTCTGGCGCAAGGAGGCCGCGGCGCGGAGGTCCGAAACCGGGCGGTCGCGGCTCGCCTACCAGATGGGGATCGGCAGCCACAGCACGTGGAACGTGCTCTGCTGTTCGTCCCCCGTGTAGCCGAGCAGGCCGCACAGGAAACTGGCGCGACGGCGATCGCTCAGGCCGTTGCTGCCGCCGGAGGTCTCGGAGCTGTAGACGAGCCCCCACCCGACCCCCCAGCCGGACGTCCAGCGGTCGAGGCTGCCGTCCGGGCGCCACGCGCCGGACCGGTTCTGGTAGAGCACGGTCCCGAGTCCGAGCGCCGAGCCGGAGCGGTGCTCGAAGCCGCTGATCGCGGCCGTGGCCTCCTCGCCCTCTCCCGAGGCAGGCATCTGGACGTCGCCGAGGTGCAGCGTCTTGGAGCCGGCGTAGCGCAGCGTGACTGCCGGCGCGAACCAGAACGGCCAACCGGCGAGCTCGCCCTCGATGCTCCGCGTGTTCTCCTCGGAGTCCCCTTCGGCCTTCTCGCGGAGGTAGTGCAGCTCGAGTCCGGACAGGTCGCGTCGGGTGTCGAGCTCGCGCGCGTCGCCGATCTTGCAGGACGGCAGCGCCAGCACGCCGGCCAGGGTCGCGCCGAGCGCCATTCGGAGAGCAGAACCGTTCGTCATGCGCCTATCGTGGCCACAACCCGGGGCAGACCTGTCGCGCAAGGCAGCGGAGACTTTGCCGGGCTGCAGCACCGGGTGATGATGCGGCGATGCTCCGCCGGGCCGCAGCGCTGACCGCCTTGTCGATGGCAGGCCTGTGGAGCTGTGCCGAGCGGCACCCTTGGCAGGCAGCGGAGTGGCGGCCCTCGGCGCCGCCGCAGCGGGTTGTCCTGGGCTCGGTGTTGGCGGCGGAGTCGCTGCTCGGGGCGCTGCCGCCGGGCCGCATCGCAGGAGCGCACCGGTTCGCAGCAGACCCAGGCTACAGCCTGGTCGCGGCGCACGCCGGCGGCCTGGAGCTCGTCGGTGCGACGCCGGAGGCGCTGCTCTCGGTGCGGCCGGATCTGGTGCTCGTCGACGCCTACACCCGCGCTGAGACGCTCGCGCTGCTGGCTGCGGCAGGCGTGCCGGTCGTGCGCACCATCGACCCGCACGGCTTCGACGACATCGAGGCCAACCTCCGCGTGCTCGGTCGCGTCACGCACCTCGAAGACGAGGTCGGAGCCGTGGTCGAAGCCATGCGCGCGCAGCTGGCGCGGGTCGCCGAGGACGCTGAAGAGATGCCCGAATGGCGCCTGCTCAGCCTCGACGGCGCGCTGCACACCTACGGCGAAGGCTCGCTGTTCGACGCGATCGCGCGCGCCGCCGGCGCGATCAACGTCGCGGCCGAGCGCGGCGTCGGGGCGTTCCGAAAGCTCGACGTCGAGGAGGTGCTGGCGTGGCGCCCCGACGCGCTGGTGCTCGCAGGCGAGCCTGGCCAGCCGGTGCCTGAGTGGGCCGCGCAGCTGCCAGGGCTCGACCTGCTGCCGTGCGTGCAGCAGGACCGCCTGCTGTTCGTGCCGGCCGCGCTGCTGAGCACGACGTCGCACCACCTCGTCGACGCCGCGGCGCTCGTGCAGCGTCGGCTGCAGGAGTGGAAGGCCCCGTGAAGCGCCGCCTGCCGCTCCTCTTGCTGCTCGCGCTGCTGGTCGCTGCGTTGCTGCACCTGGGCTTGGCGCGTGAGCGCCCGGGGCTGGGCGCGCTGCTCGCGTGGCTTTGGTCGTGGACGGGGATGACGGAGTCGCCCGACGCCGCCGACCGGTTCGTGCTGGGCACGATTCGCGCGCCGCGCGTGCTGGTCGCGATCTTCGGCGGCGGCGCGCTGGCGCTGGCGGGCACGGTGATGCAGGCGACCTTCCGCAACCCGCTCGCGTCGCCGGACATCATCGGCACGGCCGCCGGCGCAGCGTTCGGCGGCGCGCTCGCGATCGTGTTCGGCTGGGCCGACCTCGGCGTGGTGTTCACGCCGCTGCTGGCGCTCCTGGGCGCGGTCGGCGTGACCTCGCTGGTGTTCGTGCTCGCCGGCGCGCACGGCCGGTTCTCGGTCGCCAACCTGCTGCTCGCCGGCATCGCGCTCAACACGCTGTTCGGCGCGCTGACGTCGTTCGTCGTCACGTTCGCGTTCGACAACTACACGGCGAGCTCGCGGGTGCTGTTCTGGCTGATGGGCGGGCTCGACGCGCGGACGTGGCAGCACGCGTGGATCACGGCCGGCGGCTTCGCGCTGTTCTCGCTGCTGGTCTGGCCGCGCGCGCGCGAGCTCGACCTCTTGACCCTGCGCGACGACAGCGCGCACAGCCTCGGCGTCGACGCGCAGCGCGCGCGACGCACGCTGGTCTGGTGGGCGTGCGGCCTGACGGCGACGACGGTCGCCAACAGCGGCGGGATCGCGTTCGTCGGGCTGATCGTGCCGCACCTCGCGCGGCTGTTGGTCGGCCCCGCCCACCGCGTGCTGCTGCCGACCGCGGCCTTGCTCGGCGCGACCTTGATGGTGGTCAGCGACCTCGGCTGCCGCGTCGCGCCGGCCGGGTGGAACCTCCGGCTCGGCGTCGTCACCGCGGTCGCCGGCGCGCCCTACTTCCTCTACCTGCTCGCGCGCCAGCGCCGGGGGGTCGCGCTGTGAGCAAGCTCGTCGCCGACGGGCTCTCGGTCCAGCTGGGCAGCCGCGAGGTGCTCCGCGGCGTCTCGTTTGCGGTCGCTCCTGGCGAGCTGGTGCTGCTCGCCGGCCGCAACGGCGCGGGCAAGAGCACGGTCCTGCGCTGCCTCGTCGGCGCGCTCGCGCCCGACGCGGGCCGCGCGCTGCTCGAAGGCCAGGCGGTGCGCTCCTGGGAGCCGCGGGCGCGCGCGCGGCGGCTCGCGTTCGTGCCGCAGGACTCCGACGTGCCGTTCGACTTCTCGGGCCGCGAGCTGGTCACGATGGGGCGCCACCCGCACCGCGGCCGCAGCGAGCCGCTGCGGGACGCCGACCGCGACGCGATCGAGCGCGCGCTCGGGCTGGTCGACGCAGCGTCGTTCGCCGACCGCGCCGTCACGACGCTGTCCGGCGGCGAGCAGCGACGGATCGCGGTGGCCCGCGCGCTCGCGACCGAGGCCAGGCTGCTGCTGCTCGACGAGCCGACCAACAACCTCGACCTCGAACACGCGCTGCAGCTCGTGCAGCTGCTGCGCGAGCTCGCCGACCAGGGCCAGGGCGTGCTGGTCGCCAGCCACGACCTCAACCTGTTCGCGCCGCGCTGCGACCGCGCGGTGCTCCTGCACGAGGGGCGCGTGTTCGCCGACGCCGCGCCGGAGCAGGCGCTGGCGTCAGACAACGTCGAGCACGTGTTCGGCGTCCGGGCGGCGGCGCCGTCGCAGTTCTTCCCGCGCGACTTCCGGCTGTAGCTGCGACCGTTGCATCTCGGCGCCTCTGTTACGATCCGCGCATGATCCGCGCCGCGCTCCTGTCGCTGACCTTCGCCGCCCTCGCGGCGGCGCAGACGTCCGCGAACGGAGGGTCTTCGACGGTGGCGATGCTCGGGGAGCTCGCGCGCCTGGAGCCTGCGGCGGGATGGACGGCGACGCCGCCGGGCGTGACCGAGGAGCAGTGGGGCTACTACCGCCGGACCTTCGGCCTCGCGCCCAGGGGCAACGAGCTGGACGCGACGCGCGCGGGCCTGGGGCAGCTCCTGTTCTT
>CAZTQF010000001.1:10379-31610 GCA_964615255.1 uncultured candidatus Brocadiaceae bacterium
CAAGCGGTTGTCTGCGGACCGCACGCGCGCGTGTGCGAGCTGCCACGACCCGCTGCACGGGTTCGCCGAGCCGCGCCCGACCTCCGTCGGCGTCGGCGGCCAGCGCGCGCCTCGCAACGCCCCCACCGTGATGAACGCCGCGCTGCAGCGGCGCCTGTTCTGGGACGGGCGGGCGCAGACGCTCGAGGAGCAGGCCGCGGCTCCCATCCTCAACCCGCACGAGATGGGCATGCCCGACGAGGCGTCCGTCGTCGCGCGCGTGCGCGAGGTCGAGGAGTACCGGCTGCTGTTCGAGCTCGCCTACGGCCGCGAGCCTCGGTTCGAGGACGTCACGCGCGCGCTCGCGGCGTTCCAACGCACGCTGGTGTTCTTGGACGCGCCGTTCGACGCCTTCCGCGCGGGCGACGAGGACGCGATCTCGTCCGACGCCAAGGCAGGCCTCGGGCTCTTCCGGCAGCACTGCGCGTCGTGCCATCCGATCAGCCTGCGCGAGCCGCTGCTCTCCGACGGCAACTTCCACAACGTCGGCGTCGGCTTCGACCGGCACGACCACCAGGCGATCGGGCGCGAGGCGTTCCCGAAGGTGCGGGCGCGCGACCGGGACCCGTCGTCTGCGGACATGTCCGAGCTGGTCGAGCGCTACGGCGAGCTGGGTCGCG
Organism: uncultured candidatus Brocadiaceae bacterium; assembly: GCA_964615255.1. GTDB lineage: Bacteria > Planctomycetota > UBA1135 > UBA1135 > UBA2386. The sequence goes on from CAZTQF010000001.1 coordinate 11,039, forward strand.
CCCTGATCTCCAAGCTCGAATACCAGGTCGGCGCCTTCCGCACAGCGCCGCTGCGCAACGTGGCCCTGACCGCGCCCTACATGCATGACGGCTCGCTGCAGACGCTCTGGGACGTGGTCGCGCACTACAACGAGGGCGGCCACGAGAACACCTGGCAGGACCCGCAGATCCGGGCGCTCGGGCTGGGCGAGCAGCAGGTCGACGAGCTGGTCGCGTTCCTGTTCACGCTGACGGACCGCCGCTTCACCGCGCAGAACCGCCGCGTCTACGCGGCGCAGCGGCTGCGGGCCAAGGTCGTCGTGCGCTAGCGACCGGCGGGGTAGTCGGCTTCGGCGATCGCGTAGGCGGTGAACCTCGCGCGCCAGTCTGCGGGCAGCGCTTGTTTGGTGCGCTGCGTCATGTGCACCGTCGCGGTCGTGATGCGCGCGCGGCAGCGCGGCTGAGGCTCGTCCCCCACCGTCATCCAGAAGCCAAACGTCACCGACGACTCCCCCATCGCCAGGACGCCGAGGTGCACGTCGGGCTCGTCGCCGTAGGTGACCGGCGCGAAGAACTCGGCCTCGATCTTCACCGCCGGGAAGCCCAGCAGGTCTTCGTGCAGCAGCTTGGGGTAGGGGTGTCCAAGCGCGTCGCTCCACCAGTCCTCGAAGGCCTGGTGGAAGTAGTGCATCAGCTTGGGGTCGTAGGCGATGCCGGCGTCGTCGATGTCGCCGAAGCGGTAGCGCAGCCGCGTCGACCAGCTCACAGCCCGGCGCCGCCGGAGACCTCGCTGGGCTCGTCGTCGCGGTTGGTGTCGCTGTTGCGCAGGCAGAAGTCGCTGAGTCCCTTCACGTCCCGGGGCAGCTCGGGGTGCCGCTCGAGCTGCGCGAGCAGCACGTCGATGGTCGCGTGCGTGTCGTGTTCGGCGGCGTGCGCGCCCTCGAGCTCGCGGCCGCAGTAGTGCCGCACGGCAGCCGAGAGGTTGCGCGGCCCCATGAGGAAACGGTCCCAGGTCTTCTCGCAGACGTTGAAGATCACCTTCACGTCGACCTGCGCGCGGCGTCCCTCTTCATAGGCGATGTCGTGGCGACGGCATTCGTTGCGCCACAGCGGCATGTCGTAGTTGATCTGGTTGAACCCGGCGATGTCGCTGTCGCCGAGGAACTCGAGCAGCTTGTCGCCGACCTTCTTCAGCGGCGGCCCCCAGAACAGCCCCATCGCGTCGTTGGAGTGGATGCCGGTGACCTTGGCCGCGGTCTTGCTGACCTCGATGCCGGGGTTGATGCGCTGCACCAGCTCCTCGCGGGTCCCGTCCGGCCGCAGGCGGATGAACGCGAGCTCGAGGATCCGGTCGTTCTTGACGTCCAGTCCGGTGGTTTCGAAGTCGAGGAAGACGAGAGGGCGCTCGAGTTGGAGGATCATGCTGGGGGCTCTCTGTTGGCCGCGCGGGCTGACCGGCCCGTGACCGTCGCGGCTGGGTTCGCGGCTTCATTCTGCGCTGCGCGAACCCTGGGGCAAGCCCGGTCGGAGGACCATCTCTTCGGGGTCGGTGCAGCTTCAGTCGAGCCAGCGGCTCGCGAGCGCCTCGATGCGCTCGGCCCACTCCGAGCGGCGGCCTCGTTCGTCCTCGAGCTTGCCGAACTCGGACAGCCAGCTGAGCTGGTCGTCGGCTCCGACGAAGCGCTCGCAGGCCGGGAACAGCTGCTGCTCCTCCAAGACCTGTCGCCGCCGGAGCCTCTGGACGAGCGCTTCGACCGCGGCGACGAAGCCGCGCCGCTCCTCATCGGTCAGCTTCCCAAGGGGCTCCCAGAACAGCACGAGGGACTGCAGCAGCGCTTCGATCTCGTCGTGGAGCCGCATCAGCTCCCCCACGAGCGCCGCCGCTTCGTCGTTGCCGCGCATCGCGACCGCGGGTGCGAGCAACGAGTCCTCCTTGTGCATGTGCACCGCGAGCACCCACTCGCGGAGGAACCGAAGCGACGTCGCGACGTCGTCGGCGGGGAAGGCCTCCCCTCGTGCCACGGCCGCTGCGATCGCGCCGAGGCACTGCACGCCGAGCGACGCTACCTCGTGGTCGTCGATCAGGTGTTGGGCGGGGCGTTGCATGGAGACTGTGGCGGGGCTTCCCGCCAGCAGCAGGCGAACCCACGGGGGATGGCGTGTATTTCGGGCCGCGCGCGCAGCTCGCCGATCTGCTGTCCTAAAAAATCACGAACACCCTTGTTGACAGATTGAAACATCGGGCTAACTTCGATCCGAACAAGAACCAAACACCAAGCCCACCCACGATCCACCATGGCCTCGCCTAGCCAACTCGTCCTCCCACTCAAGCGTCGCACACCGCGCCCCGAACGCCGTCCTGTCGCCGTCGCGACGCGTACCTCGCGCGACCAGCCCGTGCGCTGGGGATCGGCCCTGCTGAACCCCGTCGAACACGGTCAAGCCGCTTGTTCCGAGGATCTTAGAGTCGGTCCGCGCAGCCGTCGTCGCGTCCAGCGTTGGTCGGCCGAGGAGCTGATTCGCGTCGAGCGCGGGATCCGCGCTCGCAACGGGGCCGCAGATCCGAGGACCGCCCAGAGCGAGCGCGTCGCACCGGCCGAAGGGGACACATTTGCGCAAAGCCGGATTCGGCATGCGTTCGAGCTGTTCGGTGCCTGTATGCTCATCGCCGGCTTCCTGGCGTTCGCGATGTTCGCGTGACGTTCGGTAGCGGCGCCGCCCGGCGCCGTCAGCTCAAGAGACCCGACGCTGGAGAGTTCCATGAACTTGATGCTCACCGAGAAGCAGATCCGCGTGCTGCGCTACTTCCGCGACTACCGCCAAGAGCACGGCATCGCGCCGACGCTGGACGAGGCCGCGCAAGCCCTAGGCGTCAGCAAGATCACGATCCACGAGCACCTCAACCAGCTCTCCAAGAAGGGCGCGATCCATCGGGACCGGGCGAAGGCGCGCGCCGTCGCGATCCTCTACGACCCGGACGCGGACGCCGCAGACGCGCACGACGATCCCATTCCGACCTTGCCGCTCGTGGGATCGATCGCGGCAGGCCGACCGATCGACGCGCTCGAGGACCGCGAAGAGGTCAGCCTCACCGAGCTCGTGCCGACGGGAGATCGGATCTACCTGCTCCGGGTCCGCGGCAAATCGATGATCGAGGACCATATCGACGACGGAGACCTCGTGGTCGTGGAGCGCCGTGAGACGGCGAACGACGGCGACATCGTCGTCGCGATCCTCGAAGACGAGGAGGCCACGCTGAAGCGCTTCTACCGGGAATCCAACGGGATGATTCGCCTCCAGCCGGCCAACAGCGAAATGGAGCCGCTGTTCACCAGCCGCGTCCAGCTGCGCGGCGTCGTGCGCGGCGTCATCCGCAAGTTTCGCTAAGTGAAGATACAGCGGCGCCTCGTCTGCTCCGAGCGGTCCCGGCGTCGCGGTTGTTTGTGTGCAGCCCTTGTGGAGTAGCCACGTGCTACGTGGCGAGCCGGGAGGTTGTAGAACGTGGAGGTGACCGACCCCCGTCCTCAACCTCCCGGACACGTCATCGGCGAGCCGTACGTCGTCCGCTGCGGGCCCGGCAAGCACGCCTGGTGCCGTTGTGGCGAGAGCGCGCGCTACCCGATGTGTGACGGCTCCCACCGCGGCACCGAGGTCACGCCGCTCAAGGTCGTGCTCGAGGAGGAGCGCGTCATCGCCTGGTGCGCGTGCGGCAAGAGCGGGCGCGCGCCCCACTGTGACGGCTCGCACGCGGGCCCACGGAGCGGGCCCGAGCCCGGCAGGCCCGACCGGGCGGGGCCTGATCGCAAGGGGCCTGGGCGCACGGATCCATCGAACCCGTGACCACCTTGGAAGCTCGTCGGCTCAGCCTCGCTCGGCGCCGAGCCACGCTTCTCGGGCGCGCAGCTGAGCGGGGCTCGCGTCGGGGTCACAGCTCAGCTTGACCCTGCCAGGGCTCGGCCCGGGCGATACGTGTTGGGTCCGGATGACTCCCTGTCGCGCGACCAGCAGTTCGACGGGCTCGCCTGTGCGCGCCACGGATCGCACGACCTCGTTCCAGTTGGCGCTGGTGGTGTGCAGACCGTTGAGCGCGAGCAGCATGTCTCCGGGCGCGACGCCGCCTTCGCACGCGGGGCCGCCGCGCGTGACCGACGCGACCACCGTCGACGCGGCCTTCATCGAGAAGCCGAAGAACGGCTTGCCCGCGTCCTGCGTCGCGACGGAGATCCCGACGTCTTTCAGCCAGTCGCCGAAGTCGGGGTCGAGCGGTCCCGTGACCCACTCGCGCAGCTGCGTCGCGATCGCTGCGCCGGCGAGGCTGGTGACGATGCGTTCGACGTCTCCGCTCGTGTAGCCGCGTCCCTCCTCGAAGGTCTCGGCCCAGAGTGCTTGCAGCACGTCGTCGAGCGAGCGCTCGCCGTCGGTCGCCCGGCGGATGCCCAGGTCGAGGCACATCGCAGCCACAGCGCCGTTGCCGTAGTAGTTCTGCGACGAGTTCCGCGTGTTCTCGTCGGGTCGGTAGAGCCGGATCCAGGCGTCGAAGCTCGACTCCTCGAGGCTCAGCGCGAAGCGTCCGGGCGACGAGAGCATGCCCTGCACGTTCTTGGACATCGCCGCGCAGAAGTCCGCGTGGCTCATGCGGCCGGCGCGGGTGACCACCAGGTCGTCGTAGTAAGCGGTCCAGCCCTCCATCACCCAGAGGAGCTGGGTGTAGTTCTCGTTCTCGTAGTCGTAGTCCCAGAACTCTCTCGGGCGCAGCCGCTTGACGTTCCAGGCGTGGAACAGCTCGTGGGCCGCGAGCCCTAGGAACTCGCGGTAGCCCTTCGGGCTGCTCAGGGCCGTGCGCGGCATCAGCAGCGTCGACGAGTCGCGGTGCTCGAGGCCGCCGTAGCCGTCGCCGCTGAACAGCGCCTGGAACGTGTAGCCGGAGTAGGGGAGGTCCCCACCGAAGACCTCGCGCGCGGCCCTCACGATCGCCTCGAGGTCCGCGGCGAGCGTCTCCGGGGGCGTGACGCCGTCCAGGCCGTCGAGCTCGATCGCGTGGGGGACATCGTCTACGAGCCACTCGACCCGCTGAGGGGTCCCGACCAGGACGGGCGCGTCCAGAGCCTCGTCGAGGTCGCGGGCCTGCAGCGTGCATCGCGTGCCGCCCTCGCTGCTGCTGGGTTCGGTCGTCGTCGCCGGCAGGCTGCAGCTGAGCCGCCACGACGCCGGATGGTCGACGACGAGCTCGGCCGGCGCGTGGTCATGGCCCAACGGCCAGAGCAGCAGGCACGTGTGGTTCCAGTAGGCGTGGTGGGGGTCGACGTGCGCGGTGCGCACGGAGAGCTCGTGTGCATAGACGCGGTAGCGCAGCTCGACGCCGCTCGGGCACCCCTCGACGACCCATCGGTTCTTCGCGCCCTTGCGGCAGGGCAGCTCGCGGTCGGTGCCGGGTTGATAGGCCCGGACGCGCGAGAGGTGACGCGCGTATTCTCGCACGAGGTAGCTGCCGGGCGTCCACGTCGGGAGAAAGAACTCCAGCTCGCCATCCACCGGCTGCGTCCAGGTCGCCACGACCGCGAGCTCGCGCGCGGCGGGCCGGGTGACGTCGATGTGGAAGGAGAGGTGCGTCACGGCGTCCGTTTCGGCGAGGCCTGTTTCGGAACGGCCCATTTCGGAAGGGCGAAGACTCCTGGTTTCGGCCGCGAAACTGGCGCACCCGAGAGGAGTCGAACCTCTGACCTACGGCTTCGGAGACCGTCGCTCTATCCAGCTGAGCTACGGGTGCGCGATGGCTCGGTCTTATCGAACCTCCCTTGGAAACACAACGTTGCGTCAGGACCCGCCTCGCCGCCGCGCAGCGCCCAGCGCGACGTGCCGGGTTGCCTGGCCAGCGGCGCAGTGATTCAATGGCGACGCTGCATCTGTGCAACTGCGCGCGCCCACCGCGCTATTGCAGTCACCCCCTTCGAACTGATGCGCGGAACAACCCCTCTCCTGCTGTTGGCTGCCGGCCTCGCGTCCGGCTTCGTGGCGTGGGTGCGCCCGGCGGTGCAGGTCTCGGCAGGCGGCGGCAGCGGCGGATCGGTCGCCGAGGTCGACTCGGACGGGGACTTCTTGCCAGACGTCGTCGAGTGGGTCTCGTTGACGGACAGCACCAACCCGGACACGGACGGCGACCAGATCCCCGACTTCGTCGAGGTCGTGGAAGGCGGGCAGCCTCGGCACGAGAGCGTCAGCCTCCCTCCCGACCAGCAGATGAGGGTGTTCATCACCGGGCCGGAGCCGGGCGCGGCGACCGATCCGACCTGGCTGCACGTCTTCTACCGGATCATGCCGGGCGCAGGCGGCGGCTCTGCGGCGGCCGGCTCGATCCAGTCCTTTGCCTGTTGGCTAGAGAACCCGGCGCTGCCGGGCGTCGCCTTCCCGCTCAACGTGCTGTCGTCGTGTGGCGCGGTCTACCGAGAGCGTGAGACCGCGTCCGAAGGCACCTGGGTGCAGCTCTCCGTCCCGATGGTGTCCGAGGCGCTCCTCCAGGCGCTGCTGCCGTGCACGATCTGGGTCGAGACGACGGTCGCGGGACAGCAGCTGCGCAGCGGCCAGAAGCTGATCCCGGTGCCTGCAGGGATCGCGACGCTGGTCCCCTACGTCGACGACCGCTTCGTCATCCAGACCTTGAGCCCGGTGCCCTCGACGTCCGTCGGCTTCAGTGTCGAGACCAACAAGGTCTGCATCCTGACGCTCGAGGAGGACACCTCGGGGCCTGCTGGGACGACCTACATCGTCACCGAGGCGGACTGCGAGGACGCCAACGACCTCGAGTGTGAGACCACGTGCAGCCAGTCCGTCGGCTGGACGATCACGATCCCGGGTGGGACCGGGATCTTGTCCGGCAACTGACCCGGCGGGCCCCTGGGAATGTCCGAGGCTGCTCCGCGTGGACCCAAGTTCCTGACTCGGAACGCCTTGGCAGCTTCGGGCCGATTTTCGCGGAACTCACGAGGCGCGGCCCTACGTCAGCCCCGTGTGGAACTCCTTCGCGACCCAGACGCTGAGCTCGTGGCGGCCTGCAGCGCGCCGGACAGCGAGGGCTTCCACGCGGCGTTCGAGGCGCTCTTCGATCGCTACCGCGAGCGGACCTACGCGATCGCGTTCCGCGTCGTCGGCAACGCCAACGACGCCTTGGACGTGGTTCAGGAGAGCTTCGCGCTGCTGTTCCGCAAGATCGGGAGCTTCCGCGGCGACTCGCTCTTCAGCACGTGGCTGTTCCGCATCGTCACCAACTGCAGCATCGACTACCGGCGGCGCAACAAGCCGAGCCGGGCGCCTGCGCTGCTCGCGGACACGCCGCACGCGCTCGACCTCGCCGACGACGCGCCGGGCCCGCGCGACGCAGCTGCTGTGCAGGAGGTCGGCGACCAGGTCCAAGAGGCCATCTCGCAGCTGAGCCCGAAGCTGCGCGCGATCCTGGCGCTTCGCTATCTCGAGTCCATGTCCTACGACGAGCTCGCGGCCACGCTGGACATCTCGCTCGGCACTGTGAAGTCGCGGCTCGCGCGCGCCCACGTCGCGCTCGAGCACACGGTGCGGACTCGCTACCCGCACCTCGAGGTCTGTCGGGAGCTGTCCGACGCCGAGGCGTCCCGCGCGGGCGCCGCCCCGGACCGCGACGGTCCGATGGGGGGGGTCGGATGAGCCTGCGGCCCGCGATCGGAGCAGCCTGCAGAGCCGCGCTGAGGGACGGCGACACGTCCGCAGCGCGCGCCCACCGGTCCGACTGCGCGTTCTGCGCGGACCGTGCGGCCGCGCGCGATGCGCTCGATCCGCTGCTCCGCCGCTCGCCGTCGCCGCCGTCCGTTCTGGCGGACCCCGCTTTCCTTCAGGGCGTCTACGTGCGCGTCGTCGACAGCGCCGAACAGGGACCGCTCGGCCGCTGGGTTGAGGACGCGCCTGCTCCCCCTGCCGAGGCCGCGCCGATGCTGGACGAGGCGCTCGGAGAGTCCGCGCTGGCGCGCTCGCTCATGGGTCCGCCGAGGATGCCCGACGCCGCGGCCTGGTCCGGTGTTCGGGACAGCGTCCTAGAAGGGGTCCTCGCAGAGGCCGCGCCTCGCCGCGCGCTCGGGTCGCGCCTCCCGCTGGCGGCGTGCATCGCGGCAGCTGCCGTGCTCACCGCGATTTCACTCTCGGACGGAACACCGGACGAACCGCGGATCGTCTTCACCGAGCTTGGAAAAGTGCCCGACGTGCCTTTCGCTGTCGTTCGGCACGGCATGAGGAGCGGCTACCGCTGATCCCCACCGCTGATCCCCACCGCTGATCCCCACCGCTGATCCCCACCGCTGGGCCGGGTTTGCGCTCCGCAGCCCCAACCGGGTCGCTCCACGCGGCCACCGACCATCTCTCCTTTGCTTCCAGACTTGCCCCACCCTGCTGACAGCTCGCGCGCGCGGACCGGAATCCGGCGGCTCGCGTCGTGCGCGCTCGTCGCGCTGTTCGCGGTGAGCTCGGCGGCGCAGTCTGCTGCGGGGAGCAAGGGGGGCGCGGCGGTCCCGACGCTGGCGTCGATCAACCAGGCGCTGCTGCAGGTCGATTACACGGTCGAACAGCTGCGGCGCTTCCGATCTGCGGGCGGCGGGATCGTCACGGTCCGCGAGCAGCTGCAGGTGGACGCGAACGGCACGACGAAGCCGCAGTTCGCGCTCGACTTCCTCGCGGTCGAGGGCGAGCCGGCCGGGTCGCCGCTCAGCCTCAAGTGGCAGCAGACCTACGCGCGTTACGGGACCCTGTTCTTCCGGAACGGGTCGTTCCAGGTTCGCGACCTGCTGCGCGCGAAGGCCAACTACACGCTGCACGACTTCGGCCCGGTCGCCCGCGCTGGCCGCGCGGCGCGGCGCATGGTCGTGTTCCCCAATGCGGTCGACAAGGCCCTCTGGGTCCTCGACGTGGACATCGCGACGCATGTCCCGCTGTTCGTCGCCGAGTTCGACAACAGCCTCAAGATCTTCGCCGAGATCGAGGTGGTGACGTTCGCGCGTGGGGTGCAGGGCATGACGCCCTCGACGCCGCTCCAGGCGGTGGTCCCTCAGCCCGACTTCGCCGCTGCCAGCACGTTCTTGGGGGATCCTCCGGGCTTGATCGATCCCGACATCGCGGCCGTGATGGGGGACTACGGACTCGAGAACATCGACGTCCACCAGGACCCGATCAACGGCCGCGAGAAGCTCGTGATGAGCTACACGGACGGCGTCGATCAGTTCCTGGTCATCCAGACCGTCAACGTCGCAGATCCGTTCGCGGGTCTCCCGGGCACGGCGGCGAACACGATCGGTCGGTTCCGCGATCCCGCCGTGAGCGCGCTCGTTTTCTGGGACAACGGCGTCAGCTTCCACGTCGCAGGGCGAGGTTCGCTGACGCGCCTCGACGACGCGGCGCGGAGCATCTACCGCCAGGCGCTGTCCAACTAGCGCGCGGCGCGAGCTCTGTCCTCGCGCCGTCGCGTGCGCGCGGCGCCGTCTTTGTTTTCGGACGCTGACGCGTCGTGTTTCGGCGACGGCCCAAGCGGTGGGGGCCGCTCTGCAGCGCCCACGCATAGCTCCCTCGGGGTGTTGGAGAACTCGACAGGCTTGGCACGCGCGGTGCTCCCTGCCAGCCAAGACAACACATACCGAATGGACGCTGACCAGAACAACCCGCCCAAGCTGCCCGACGCGCTTGGCTCTGCCGAATACCGGACTCGCCTCACCACCAAGCTCAACTGCCTGATCGCGGTCCTGGAGGTCGCGATCGCCAAGATCACCAAGAGCATGGACACGCCCGGCTCCAACGAAGAGCGCCTCAACAAGATCCGCGGCAACCTGGAGAACACGCTGTCGATCTGCCACCGGGCCAAGCAGACGCTCGACAAGACGCAGCAGAACAAGCAGACGATGCGTCGCGACCGCGCGGGACAGGTCATGACCGCCCGCGACTACGTCGAGCTGACGAGCATCGAGGAGTACCGGAAGTTCCGGAACATGAAGCCGATCACGCAGGCCGAGGTCGAGGAGATCGATTTCGACGAACTCTCGCGCCGGCTGATCGACGGCTGAGTCCGCGTTGCCGCCGCAGCGTCGGCCTCGGGCGCTCCGACGACCTGGGGAGATCCCCGCCCCGAAACGCAAAGCTCCTTCACCGGTGCGCTTCGGATTGCCGATCCCTGGATGGGACAAAGCATGACGATGGCATTGATTGGGAAGGAAGACTCGATCCGCGCGACTGCGCAGGTCGCGTTCGTTTCACCGGGAGCTTGCGGAGCGCTGGCCGACGCTGTCGTCGCGGCCGGCCACGAGGTCCGCACCTATGCGAGCTGGGCCGAGTGGTCAGAGCGCGCGGCCGCCGAGGCGACCGACCTCGTGTTCTGCGATGTCACCGTCGAGGGCGAGGTCCCCGCGGGCGTCGAGGCGCCGGTGCTGCGGGTCGACGCGTCGGGCTTCGGTGTGGCTGACACCCTGAGCGCGCTGCTCGGGCTCGCCACCGAGCTGGCGGGACGCCAGTCCCGGCTCCGCGACCTCGAGCACGTCGTCGAAGGCCTCCGCAGCGGCGCCGCGATCGTCGGCAACACGCCGGTGATGCGCCGCCTGCAGAGCTCCGTCTGCCGCGCCGCCGAGTGTGACGCCACGGTGCTGATCGAAGGTCCCTCCGGCGCAGGCAAGTCCCTCGCGGCCCGGGTCATCCACCTCAAGAGCCGCCGCTCGGATCAGCCGATCGTCGTCCGGGAGTGCGACACGCTGTCGGCCGACGAGCTGACCAAGGAGCTCCAGGCCTGCGCTGACACGACCCTCGTCCTCGAAGCGGTCGACCGCCTGCCCGCCAACGCGCAGGCCGTGCTGGTCAAGCACATCAAGGAGCGCTCGTCTTCCCGCGCGCCCTCGCTCGTGCGCATCGTCGCGACCACGTCGGCGCACATCCCCGAGCTCGTCGCCCGCGGCGCGTTCCGGGAAGACCTGTTCTACCGCCTCCACGCCTTCCCGATCCTGGTGCCTGGGCTGCACGAGCGCGTCGACGACGTTCAGCTGCTGGCCGAGGCGATCCTGAACGCCGGCGTCTCCGAGTCCGGGCGCAGCCACGCGGGCATCACCGAGGACGCGCGGATGCTGCTGGAGAACATGCAGTGGCCCGGCAACGTGGCGCAGCTCGAGGCGACCGTCCGCCGCAGCGAGGCGCTCGCCGCAGGCGCGCCGATCGATCGCGAGCACGTGCTCGCGCCCGCCGCCGCCTCGCCCGCGACGACCGGCGCCCCGGCCGCCGCAGCACAGAGCGCGCCGTCGTCCGAGGGCGAGCTGACCGAGGACTGCATCCGTCCGTTCGAGGAAGAGGAGAAGTACCTGCTCGGTCGCGCGCTCCAGGCCACCAAGGGCAACGTGCGACGCGCCGCCCAGCTGCTCGGCATCGGGCGCGCGACGCTGTATCGCAAGATCCAGCAGTACCACTTGCGCCTTCACTGATCGGCGCGGATCGTCGACCGCATGGCGCCTGCGGTCACGGTCCTGCACCGCGACGAACACCTGCTGATCGTCGACAAGCCCGCGGGCACCCTGGTCGTGCCCGCCAAGGGGCGCACGGGCCCCTGCCTCGTGGACGCGCTCACTCAGCAGCTGGGCCAGCGGGTGATCGCCGTGCACCGCCTCGACGAGGACACGACCGGCTGCCTCGCCTTCGCCCTCGACGAGCGTTCGCGAGCGGCCCTCGACGCGTGCTTCCGTGACCACGCCGCGACGCGGGACTACCTGGCGCTGGCTACGGCGGTCCCATCGCCCGAGGCGGGTTGCATCGAGAGCGGTCTGGAGGAGGGACCGGACGGCGTCGTGCGCGTCGTGCGGCGCGGCGGACGTCGCGCCGTGACGCACTATCAGACGTTGGCGCGACGTGGGCGGGGGGCGCTCGTCCGCTGCCGCCTGGAGACCGGCCGGCGGAACCAGATCCGGGTCCACCTCGCCGCGCTCGGTTGCCCCGTCGCCGGCGACCGCAAGTACGGCTACCGCCCCCGGCCGCGCGAGCGCTACGAGCGCGTGATGCTCCACTCGTGGAGGCTGCAGCTCGCGCACCCCGTCACCGGCGACGAGGTCGACGTCTCGTGCACGGCCCGGGAGCCCGACCTGGGGCCGGAATAGCCGCGCCGCAGGTGTAGCGGCCGAGCCGCAGCCGGAACTACAATCCGCGCTCCTTGCGCGCTCCGGTCCATCTTTCGGAAGAGACCCTGTTCGGGTTCTTGACGAGCACGCGGCTCCCTGTGGTGTCCAGCCTGTCGCTGGTGATCCGCTGGGCGTCGCTGGCGCTCGCCGTCGCGGCCAGCACGTACGGCGTCGGCTGCCTCTGGGTCGAGGACGGACTGTGGAGCAGCAGCCTGCCCTGGAGCGGCGCGCTCCCGATGCTCGCTTCGGCGCCGCTGTTCTGGGCTGCGTGGCTCGGCTGGCGCATCCAGCGTATGCAGCGCGCAGCGACGCTGCTGCTGCTGGCGATGTTCTTGCTGGTCAGCCTCGCGACGTGGCCTCGCGGCGTGTTCAGCCCGCTGTGGTATCTGCACCCGGTGCTGTCGCTGCTCGCGACGACCAGCCTCGGCGTCATCCCAGGCCTGAGCATGACGCTCCTCGCGGTCACCGCGCTGCTGATCGCGACCTGGGTCTCGCCGGGGGTCGCCGTCAGCCCGGCCATGCTGCCGGACGCGTGGATCCACACCATCAGCCTGGCCTCGGTGTCCCTCGGGTCCGCGCTCGCTGGCGCCATCGTCAACCGGCTGGTCTTCATGGCGCTGATGACGGCCGAGTCGCAGCGACGGAAGAACTTCGAGTCGAGCCGCGCGCTGCGTCACCGCGAGAAGCTGCTCCGCCACGCGCTGCGCGTCGAGACGGTGGGAGACCTCGCGGGCCTGGTCTGCCACCAGCTCCGCAACACCTTCCAGGTGCTGATGGGCCACGTCACGCTCGGCGCGATGGCGCATGACGAAGAGCGCCAGCGCCGCATGAAGCTGATCGAGGAGACCCTGCAGCAGTCCCAGCCGCTGCTGGACCAGCTGATGCGCATGGCGCACCCCGACGAAGGCGCGAGCACGGCGTGCGAGCTGTCGGCCGTCCTGCGGCAGTTCAGGGATCAGGCGCAGCGCGTCCTGCCCGGCGGGGTCGCGCTGACCTGCGAGGTCCCCGACCAGCTGCCCCTCGTCCAGATCAACCCCCACGGCCTCGTGCACGCGCTTTGGAACCTCGTCATCAACGCCAAGCAGGCGATCGACGGCGAGGGCGCGATCCGCCTGCGGTGCGGCTACGACCGCCGCAAGGTCTGGATCGAGGTCGAGGACAGCGGCCCGGGGATCCCGCCGGATGTCCAGGAGCGGATCTTCGACCCCTACTTCACGACCAAGCCGATCGGCCAGGGCACGGGGCTGGGACTGACGGCCGTGGCCCGCTACGTCCGCGGCAGCAACGGCGCGATCGAGGTCGAGAGCACCGGCGGTCGCGGCGCGACGTTCCGGATGGCGTTTCCGCGGGTGGCAGGGGCCGTCCGCGCAGCCAGCCAGCCCGCGTAAGGGACACGTCGGCGCGGTCGCGGCGCGGGCGGGATCAGATCGTGATCGCGCGACCGAGCCGCCGGGACAGGACCTCGTTGAGCACCGCGTTCAGGTCCCCGCGGCCCTTGGTGTCGATCCACTTCCCCTGTGCCGCGTCATGTTCGAAGTGCCAGGCGGTCGCGCCTTCGGCGAGCCAGATCTGGTGTGCGGCGGTCTGGCGGTTGAGCACGCAGGGCCCGCCGCGCTCGAACGCGATCTTGATGACCCCTGCGGCGGCGTCGGCCTCCAGCTCGTCGGGATCGAAGCTGTCGAAGCGGCTCAGCAGGTCCTGCATCAGGGCCTCGGCGACCTTCAGGAACTCCTGGTCGTTGTCCATCTGCGCAGAAGATGGACCAGCGCCGAGGCGATGCCAAGGGACAGGGCCGACGTTCTTCTCGCCCGCTGCAGCAGGCGAGGCGCCCGCAAAAAAAGAGTGGCCGGCGACTCTCTCCCGGAGTCGCCGGCCACGAAGGGTCCTGCCCGCTCAAGTTTGCCCTCTCGATTCAGCGCTGCCGAAACAGCGCCGGGCGGGCGGGACCACTCGTCCCATGCCCCCTAGTGGACGAACGAGGGCGCGAAACTTTCCGTGCCAACGAGGTTTTTCGTGGCATGGCCGACGGATTCATGGCAGCGCAGCCTCCTGCGCATTTGCGCTCGCCCGAACGTCGCCCTACTGCTGAGGAGGAATCGTCCGGACGTCAGCGCGCCGCGCGCTGCGCGCGGTCCCGCCACCCCGAGAGCAGATCCTCGACCTGAACCTGCTCGGCGTCTGCCTCGAACCCCAACAGCACCCGGTGCCGAAGCGCGGGCAGCAGGCAAGCGTCGATGTCCTCTCGCGCGACCGCTGGCCTGGCAGCCAGCAGCGCGCGTGCCTTCGCGCCGAGCAGGACGGCTTGGCCCGCGCGCGCGCTCGCGCCGTAGCGGACGAGCCGCCGCGTCTCCTCGTCGCTGTCCGGGCGGTCTGGGTGGGTCGCGACGATGAGCTCGGCGACGTAGCGGACCAGATGCGATCCGCACAGGACCTCGCGGACGAGGGCCTGCAGCTGCGCCATCTCCTGTCCGGTCAACTGCGCGACCGGCGTGGCCGCGCTCGCGCCGGTCGTCGCGGCCAGGATGCGAGCCATGTCTTCGCCGCCCGGGGTTCGGACGTCCAGGCGGAACAGGAAGCGGTCGAGCTGCGCCTCGGGGAGCGGAAAGGTCCCCTCGAGCTCGATGGGGTTCTGCGTCGCGATGACGTGAAAGGGCGCGGGGAGCTCGTGGGTGGTTCCTGCGACGGTGACCGAACGCTCCTGCATGGCCTCGAGCAGCGCAGCCTGCGTCTTCGGCGTGGCGCGGTTGATCTCGTCGGCGAGCACCAGCCCGGCGAAGATCGGTCCGCGCTGGAACCGAAAGGTCCGGCGGCTCCCGTCCTCGTCGAGGACCTGGGTCCCGGTCACGTCGGTCGGCATCAGGTCAGGCGTGAACTGCACCCGGGAGTAGTCGAGGCCGAGCCCGTCGGCCAACGCCTTGACCAGCATGGTCTTGCCGAGCCCGGGGAGGCCTTCGAGGAGCACGTGGCCGCCGGCGAGCAGCGCGACCATCAGGTCGTCGACGAGCGCGTCCTGACCCAGGATCTGCGCGTGGATCTGGTCGCGCAGGGCTTCGACCTTCTGGAGGAGGGCGGCGGCGCGCACCTGCACGTCGGTCGTCGATTCGGGTTGGCTCATGCGAGGGGACCTGCAGCCGGAGGGGAGGCAGCGGCAGTGCGCTGCGAGGTGCCCGCTCAGCGCGCGCACGCTTCTGAAGCGTAGCTTTCCGTCGAGGAGCGGCCAGACCATGATGTCGTCATGCGCTCCTGGTGCAGGATTCGGTCGTTGTCGTGCGTGCTGTTGGCGTCCTGCGCAGGCGTCGCGCCCGACCCGGACCGCGTCTCGACGTCCGACCTGCCGCGCGTGGAGCTCGACGGGGCGCAGCGCGCTGCGCTCGACGTGCACGTCCAGGACGCCGTCGAAGCCGTCGTGCAGCGCCGCTTCAACGAAGCCTCGCGGGCAGCCCGCGCGGCGATCGCGCTCGACCCCAGGTCGGCGCGCGCGCGCGCGGTGCTGGCCATGGTGGAGCTGGGGGAGGCCGCGAAGCAGGACCCGGTCGAGTGGCGGGGGCTGCGGCGCGGCGAGGCCGAGCTGGCAAAGGCGCGCGAGCTCGCGCCTGCGGACGCGTTCGTCGGTTGGATGCAGGCCGTGTTCCTCGCGGAGGCCGGCCACCTGAGCGCCGCCGCCGCCGCCGCGGAGGCCGCCCTCGCGCGGTGCGGCGACGCGCCTGCCGCCGACAAGGCCGCCCTCCTCGGCGTCGCGGGCACCTATCGCTACGAGCTCGGGGAGGAGCGCGCGGCCCTGCCGCACCTGCGCGCCTACACGGGACTCCGGCCCGACGACGCCGCGGCCCAGTTCCGCCTCGGCGCGAGCCTGCTGGTCGTCGCAGAGACGCCGCAGGGCTCGCCGCCGCCGTATGCCGCTTCTCAGGCTCGCGCCGAGGAGGCGGCAGCGGCCTTCCAACGCTGCGCAGACCTCGCGCCTGGCGACGAGGACGCCTGGTGCTCGGTCGCCAACGCCAAGCTGCGCGCGGCCGCGCTGGCGCGGCTGCGGCGCGACGCCGACGGCGCGGCGAGGGCCGCCGAGGCCGACGCGCTGGAGCAGCAGGCGCTCGCGCACCTGCGCGGGGTGGCCGACCGCTTCCAGGCCAGCGCCGAGGCGCGGTTCCGGCTCGGGGTGGTCGCGGCGCAGCTGAGTGAGCTGCAGCTCGCCGAGGCCTCCTACCGCGCGGCGCTGGAGCGCGACGCGACGCACGCCGGCAGCGCCATCAACCTCGCGGGGCTGCTCGCCGCGCGCGGGCAGGACGAGGAGGCGCGGCGGCTGCTGCGCCAGCTCCTCCGAGCGGACGCGCCGGGCGCCAAGGTGAGCCCTGGCGAGCGCCGGCGGATCGAGGCCTGGCTCGGGCGCTGAGCGCGCCCGCCGCAAGAGGGCTCAGATCCCCAGGATGCTGTAGCCCGCGTCGACGTAGATCACCTGGCCGGTGACGCCCCCGCTCATCGGCGACAGCAGGAAGGCCGCGGTGTTGCCGACGTCTGCCTGGTCGACGTTGCGCCGCAGCGGCGCCTTCTGGGCCATCGACTCGAGCAGCGTCCCGAAGTCCCCGACGCCCATCGCCGAGACCGTCTTGATCGGCCCGGCAGAGATGGCGTTGACGCGGACCCCGTGAGGGCCGACGTCGTTCGCGAGGTAGCGCGTCGACGACTCGAGCGCCGCCTTGGCGACGCCCATCACGTTGTAGTTGGTGACGACCTTCTCGGCGCCGTAGTAGCTGAGGCAGACCACGCTGGCGTCGCGGCCCTCCATCATCGGCAGCGCGCCCTTGGTCAGCCCGATCAGCGACCACGCGCTGACCTGCTGCGCGAGCGCGTAGCCGTCCCACGACGTGTCGCGGAAGTTGCCGCCGAGCTCTTCGCGCTTGGCGAACGCGATCGAGTGCACGAGCCCGTCGATGCCGTCCCACTCCTTGCCCAGCGCCTCGAAGAAGCGCTCGATGTCGCCGTCGACGGTGACGTCGCAGGGGAGCAGCAGCGGCGGGCGCTCGAGGTCGGCGGCGAGCTTCTTGACGGCGTCGCCCATGCGCTCGTTTTGGAAGCCGAGCGCGAGGTTCGCGCCCTCACGCTGCAACGCCTGGGCGATGCCCCACGCGATCGAGCGCTTGTTCGCGACGCCGAAGATCACGACGTTCTTTCCTTCCATCAGGCCCATGCTTGTCTCCTCATCTGGTCGTCGGGGGTCGGGTGCTCGCGGGATCGAGGGCGACGACGATAGCGACCGCGTCGCCGAGGTTCACGCTCGGGGACCGTCGCGGCCGGGTCGCGCGGCGCGGAACACCTTGCGGGCGGTCGTCGTCCACGGCGTGGCTTCGCCGCAGTCGTAGTAGGCCAGGCCGCCGGTGGCGCGCGCGGTGGCCGCGTGCGCGCGCATCGTGATGCGGTGGTGGGTGATGCCGTGTCGGACGGTGGCGAGCACCGGGCCGACTTCGACGTCGGCGCCGAACCGCGTCTGCATCTCCAGAGCCAGGTCGTCGGGGTCGCAGTCCGTGAGGACCCCGGGACCCGGCAGGTCGACCTGCCCGGCGTTCGGCTGCCCGTCGGGCACGCGGAATCCCAGCACAGCGCCGCGCTGCTCGACGACGACGGCGCGCGCGGACACCTCGACCATCGCCCGCGCGGGCTTCTTGACGGGCAGCTGCGACGTGCGTCCTTGCCGGCGCGCCACGCAGTCCGCGCCGACGGGGCAGCCCGCGCAGTCCGGCGAGGTCGGCGTGCAGACCGTCGCGCCGAGCTCCATCATCGCCTGGTTGAAGTCGCCGGCGCGCGCCTGGTCCATCCACGCCAGGGCCTGGGCGCCGATCGCCCGGCGGGCGGGGCCGGTGCCGATCGGTGTGTCGAGCCCGCGGTGTCGCGAGACCACGCGCTCGACGTTGCCGTCGACCGCCGGCAGCGGGTGCCCGAAGGCGATCGAGGCGACCGCGCCGAGCGTGTAGGGGCCCACTCCCGGGAGGTCGGCCAGCTGCTCGATCGAGCCGGGGACGGCGCCGCCGTGCGTCGACACGATCACGCGCGCGGCCTCCCGTAGGAGCCGCGCCCGCCGGTAGTAGCCGAGCCCGCGCCACGCGACCATGACCTCGTCGTCGGTCGCTGCGGCAAACGCCGCAGGCGTCGGATAGCGGGCCAGGAACCGCTCGTAGGGGCCGCGGACGGTCTCGACGCGGGTCTGCTGCAGCATGACCTCGCTCACCCAGATGGCCCAGGGGTCCTGCGTCCGGCGCCACGGCAGGTCCCGCCGCGCGTCGTCGAACCAGCGCAGCAGCCGCGCGGCGAAGGGCGCGGGCGCTGCGGCCTCGGACGGCGAGGCCTCAGTCGCCAAGACGGGGCGAGCTCGGGGGTGGCGTGTCGAGCTCCAGGCCCAGCCGGTCCCGCAGGTCCTGCTCGGCGCGCTCGAGCAGCTCGTTGAGCTGCACGGCGTCGTCCTGCTCGGCGACCAGCACGATCCGGATGGTGCGCGCCATCTCCGTGCCCTGCACGCGGGTGCGGATGCTGATCTGCGGGTGCTTGGCGCCGATGTCCGAGAGCACCCGGCTGATCGACGACTCGTCGTGGCCGTGGTAGTCGACGGTCCGCTCGCCGCGCACCGTGTCGGGCCCCGCTGCGGCCATCACCGGCATCACGTGCGCGGTGAAGAACCGCTGCATCTCGGCCGGCACGCCGGGCAGCAGGAACACCGTGGTCTGGTTCACGTCGAGCTGGACCGCGGGCGCGCTGCCGACCGTGTTCTCGTAGGACTTGGCGCCCTTGGGCAGCATCGCCATGCCGAGCCGCGCGTCGGTGAGGTCCGGGTGGCTGACGACCTGCTTGGCGAAGAGTCGACGGTAGGCGTTGGTGACGAACTCCTTGGCCTCCACGTTCTCCTCGAGCTCGAGCCCGGCGGCCTTGGCGAGGCAGGCGCGGGTGTTGTCGTCCCAGTTGGGGCCCATGCCGCCGGTCACCAGCACGAAGGTCGGCTCCTGCCCGAGCGCCCAGGTCATCGTCGCGACCATCTCTGCCTCGACCCGGTCACAGACCTGGATCGTGCGCACGCGGTAGCCGATGTCGTCGATTCGGTTGGCGATGAAGGCCGCGTTGCGATCGACCACGGATCCCTCCAGGATCTCGCGGGAAACGACCAGGATGATGACGCTCTTTTCGAACAAAAGTCGGCTCCGATAGACAGTTTCTGCGGGCTGCTCGGCGGCAGCAGCCACGACATCGTACAGGAAGCTGCGCAATGTTGAAGCGGTAGCCGGCGGGCGCGACAATAGGCCTTTCGCCGCCGTTCCAAGCCCCGAGCCCGCCCGAACATGACCGACACGACCCCGCCCGCCGGCGGCCGCATCACCGACCTCCTGCTCGAGCGGGAGATGCGCGAGAGCTACCTCAACTACTCGATGAGCGTCATCCTCTCGCGCGCGCTGCCGGACGCGCGGGACGGCCTGAAGCCGAGCCAGCGGCGGGTGCTGGTCGCGATGAACGACCTCAACCTCGGCCCGCGCGGCAAGCACCGCAAGTGCGCGAAGATCTGCGGCGACACGTCGGGCAACTACCACCCGCACGGCGAGTCGGTCGTCTACCCGACCCTGGTCGGCATGGCGCAGCCGTTCACGACGCGCTACCCGATGGTCGACAGCCAGGGGAACTTCGGCGCGATCGACGGCAGCCCGCCGGCGGCCATGCGCTACACCGAGGCCCGCCTCGCCTACCCGGCGACGCACATGCTGGAGGACCTCGACAAGGAGACCGTCGACCTCGTCGAGAACTACGACGGCACGCGCATGCAGCCGGTCGTGCTGCCGGGCCGATTCCCCAACCTGGTCTGCAACGGTTCGACGGGCATCGCGGTGGGGATGGCCGCCAGCCTCGCGCCCCACAACCTGCGCGAGGTCGCGAGCGCGCTCGACAAGCTCTACAGCAACCCGGAGGTCACGCTCGACGAGCTGCTGCAGATCGTGCAGGGGCCAGACTTCCCGACCGGGGGCACGATCATGGGCCGCAGCGGCATCCGCAACGCGTACGCGAGCGGCCGCGGCTCGGTCACCTGCCGCGCCAAGCACCACGTCGAGGAGAAGAAGGGGCGCAAGCAGCTCGTGTTCACCGAGGTGCCCTACCAGATCAAGACGACGACGATCCTCGAGCGCATCCAGCACCTCGTGAAGACGCAGCAGATCGACACGATCAGCGACGTCAACGACGAGTCCAACGACCGCGTGGGCCTCCGCCTCGTCGTCGAGCTCAAGAGGGCAGTCGACGACGAGATGGTGACCTTGAACAAGCTGTTCAAGCTGTCCCAGCTGCAGAGCACGTTCTCGATCATCAACCTCGCGATCGTCGACGGGCGCCCGCGCACGCTCGGCTTCAAGCAGATGCTCGAGTGCTACCGCGACCACCGCGTCGACGTCATCCGGCGCCGCACGCGGTTCCTGCTGCGTCGC
>CAZTQF010000002.1:0-21533 GCA_964615255.1 uncultured candidatus Brocadiaceae bacterium
CAGGACTGCCACACCCGGTTCACGATCGAGCGCCACGTCAGCGGGTTGCGACGGTCGACGAGCCAGCGCGCCAGCGCCGCGCGCCGCTCCGCCTCCGGCGCGCCTTCGAGGCCGTCGAAGTGCTGAGCGAGCACCGGCAGGCACGACATTGCGCCGGCGTGCGCCTCGGCGCCCGGCTGCTCGACGTCACCGCGCGCGAGCACGTGGATCGGCCGCGGCGCGGGCGCCGGATGGAAGTTGCCGATCGCGCGGAACGTAGGCGCTGCGGCGTAGACCAGCGCGCCGCTGCGGGGACCGGCCCCGTCCGTCAGGTACTTCCTCCCCCACGCGCCGCCCGCCTCGATCGAGTCGAGCGCGGTGACGGCCGCGCCAGCCGCGAGGTTCTGCTCGCCGCGCCGCACCACCAGCTCGCCGAGCGCGAAGATCCAGTCGTCGGTGCGCTCGAACAGCCGCGTCGCGGTCACGCGCACGTAGCGCGCTGAGCGCGCGCCGCAGTCGAAGCGCTGCGGTTGGTCGCCAGGGTTCGGGAGGTCCGCGTCGGTGTGGTCGGCCACGGTGACCGCGTCGAAGAAGTCGGCCCGCTGGGCGACCTCGACGCGGAAGCGCAGCGGGAAGCCGAAGCCCGGCCCGGGGTGGCCGCCGTAGACCTCGTGGGACGGGAACAGCAGCACCTCGTCGATCGGCTGCGCTCTGCCCAGGTCGACCTGCACCCACTTTTCGGCGTCGCGCGCCGCTTCGATCGCGCTGTGGTAGCCGAGCGAACCCGCCGACGAGGTCAGCCAGCGGTCGTCGCCGGACGTCTGGTAGCTTCGGTCCGCGCGCTCGACGCCCGCGAAGACCGCCTGCAGCCGGTAGTAGTCCTCCTGCGGGACCGGGTCGAACTTGTGGTCGTGGCACCGCGCGCACGCCGCCGTCGTGCTGACGAACGAAGTCATCACGGTGTTCACCACGTCGTCGCGGTCGAGCGACCGCGTCTTGGCCTTGTCGACGGTGCCCTCGCGCAGCTCGACGTGCCCGACGAAGTCCCAAGGTCCAGCGGCGAGCATGCCGAGCCCGATCACGCCGTCCTCGGTGCCGGGATAGAGCACGTCGCCCGCGACCTGCTCGGCGACGAAGCGCTCGTACGGCTTGTCCTCGTTGAACGCGCGGATCACCCAGTCGCGGTAGGGCCACGCGTGCTCGCGGAGCTTGTCCTTGTCGTAGCCGTGCGTCTCGCCGTAGTGCACCACGTCGAGCCAGCGCCGCGCCTGCCGTTCGCCGAAGCGCGGCGACGCCAGCAGCCGATCGACGAGCCGCGCGTAGGCGTCGGGGCGGTCGTCTGCGACGAACGCGTCGACCTCGTGCTCGTTCGGCGGGAGGCCGTGGAGGTCGAACGTAAGGCGCCGGATGATCGTCCTGCGGTCGGCCTCCTTCGCCGGCCGCAGGCCGCGGCCGCGCAAGGCGCGCATCACGAACGCGTCGACCGGCGTACGCTCCCAGGCCGGGTCGGTCACCGGCACGTCCGGCTCGGTGAGCGGACGCAGAGACCACCAGTCGGTCGACTGCGCGCGCGGCTGCGCGAGCGGCGCAAGCAGCGCGAGCGTCGCGGCCAACACAGCGAGAGGCGAGGGGCACATCACGGCCAGAACTCGCACGATGCGGCGGCCGCGCGCGCCCGTCAACCCGAGCTCTCAGCGCGCAGGCGCGAACCGCATCGCGTAGAGGTCGGCGTCGACGAGCGCGAAGCGGAGCCGCACGGTCCGGCCGCGCAGCGCGGACACGTCACCGCTCGGGCCGTCCTCGCGCCGCCAGGTGACGCCGCGCTCGATCTCGTTGCCGATCAGCGGGACGCAGTCGCCCTGGCCGAACCCCTCGAGCTCCTCGCCGGCGGCGTCGCAGATCGCCACCCGCACGCTGCCGGCCGCCGAGCTCGCGAAGTTCAACAGCAGTCGGTCGCCGCCGAACCGCAGCGGCCGCGTCGTCGCGCGCCCGCCTTCGAAGCCGGCCCGCAGCGACGCGAAGCCGTCGAGCCGAAGCGAGTAGCGGCGCAGCTCCGCGCTCGGCTGCGCGTAGTTCTGGTTGACGTAGAACGACATCTCCGACGGCCCGGTGCGCACGACGTTCAGCGCCGGGTAGTTGGAGCGGGAGACCCAGTTCTGCAAGCCGACGCCGGGACGGAGGAACGCGCCGCGGAAGGTCCGGTCGTAGCGGGTCGCTCCGCGCGAGGTCATCAGCACCGCGTCCGAGCAGTCTCGGAAGTAGCGCGGGTTGACGCCGAGGCGCTCGGCGTCTGCAGCAGACAGCACCTGCCGACCGGGTATGAAGCGCGCGGCGATCGCCACGTAGAGGTGCGGCGCCCGCATATAGGGATGCGTCTGGTTGGTGTAGAGGTGCTCCTGCGCGCCGAGGCCGTCGGTGAACGTCATCTCGACGGGCGCAGTCCAGCTCACGAAGTCCTTCGAGGTCGCGCGGCTGACCGTGCGGAGCCCGGCGTAGCCTTCGCCGGTCCACGTGCGCAGGTAGCAGAGATACTGTCGCTCGCTCTCGGACCAGAACGCGACGTTCTGCGAGTCGAACTCGGCGCCGGTCAGCACGGGCGCGTCCTGCAGCCGCGTCCAGACCAGACCGTCCGGTGAGGTGTACGCGATCAGGCCGGAGCGCTCGTTGCCGCCGAGCGCCTTGAAGCGGTGCGGCGAGTCCGCGGCCACGTTGCCGTCGAGGAACGGGCTGAAGTTGTGGCTGACCGGCGCCGCGCCCGCCATCACCACGTTGTTCGACGCAGCGCCCGGTACGTCGAACTGCGTCAGCTCGGGCCGTCGGAAGCGACGGCCGTCCTCGGACAGCGCGACGCACGTCCGCTCGAGGTCGGAGCCGTCGCCGCCCGCCTTCGGGAGCCCGCGGTAGTAGAGCAGGATGCGGTCGCCGTCGGCGATGACCGTGGCGTAGCCGCAGAACGGCCCCTCCCACGGTCGATCAAAGCTGAACACGCGGCCCTCGTCTCGCGGCTGCGCCAGCTCCATGCGGACGCCGTCGAGCGTCTCGATCACCGCGCGATCGACGAACAGCTCGCGGCGCACGCCGAGGTCGAGCGGCGCTGCGGCGTCCTGGGCCACCGCCGGCGCGAGGAGCAGCGAAGTGCAGAGCAGGGAAGTCGAGGACGGCATGGCGGTCGAGCGGGGTATCGCTGCGCGGCGCGGAGCCTGCACCGTATCCGGCCTGACGCACTGGCGCGCTGCCGGTATCGTGCCCCGACCGCCATGCTCCTCTTCCCTGCTCGCAAGACGTGCGCGGCGCTCGCGCTCGCCTCGGCGCAGCTGACCGGCCAGTCGGCGGCGGAGGCGTCCAAGCTCGAGTTCTTCGAGCAGCGCGTCCGGCCGGTGCTCGCGAGCAGCTGCTACGAGTGCCACAGCACGCACGGCAAGCAGCGCGGCGGCGTCGTGCTCGACCACCGCGCCGGCATCCGCGCCGAGGCCTCCGAGGGCCGGATCGTGGTGCCGGGCGCGCCGGAAGAGAGCGTGCTGCTGATGGTCGCGCGTCACGAGCTCGAGGGCCTGGAGATGCCCGAAGACGGCGCGCGCCTCAGCGACGACGTGCTCGCGGACCTCGAGCGGTGGATCCGAGACGGCGCCGTCGACCCGCGCGACCAGCCGCCGACCGCAGCCGAGCTGGCCGCGCAGACCTCGTGGAGCGCGAAGCTGGCGCAGCGACGCAGCTGGTGGAGCCTGCAGCCGGTCGTCGCGCACGAACCGCCGCCGGCCGACGACTGGTCCGCGCACCCCGTCGACCGCTTCGCCGCCGCAGCGCAGCGCGCGCGCGGCCTGCAGCGCGCGCCGCAGGCCTCGCGTCGGGTGCTGCTCCGGCGCTTGCACTACGCGCTCACCGGGCTCCCCCCGACCCCGGCGGCGCTGCGCGCGTTCGAGCAGGACACGCGCGACGACGCGCTGGAGCGGGTCGTCGACGAGCTGCTCGCGTCCACCGCCTACGGCGAACGATGGGCGCGGCACTGGATGGACGTCGTGCGCTACGCGGACTCCCACGGCTCCGAAGGCGACCCTTCGGTCCCCTACGCGTATGAGTATCGCGACTACCTGATCCGCGCGTTCAACGAGGACGTGCCCTACGACCAGCTGGTCCGAGAGCACGTCGCGGGCGACCTGCTGGAGGCGCCGCGCGTCGACGCAGCGCGCGGCGTCAACGAGTCTCTGATCGGCGCCGCGCACTACCGCTTCGTCTTCCACGGCTACCTGCCGACCGAGCCGCTCGAGGAGAAGGTCCGGTTCATCGACGACCAGATCAACGTGCTCGGCAAGGCCTTCTTGGGCCAGACGATCTCCTGCGCGCGCTGCCACGACCACAAGTTCGACGCGATCAGCCAGGCCGACTACTACGCGCTGTACGGCGTGCTCTCGTCGTGTCGCCCTGGCATCCACGACGCCAACACCGTGGAGCGGCAGGCCGCAGGCACCGCGGCCATCCGCGACCTCAAGCGCCGACTCCAGGCCGAGGTGACCGCCACCTGGCGCGAACACGTCGAGGCTCGGCTCCCCGCGATGCTGGAGGACGCGGCAAGCGACGACCTCGAAGAAGACCACCCCGCGTGGCTGCTGCGCGAGCTGGACCGCGCGACGGGGCGCGGAGCGCGCAGCGGGCTCGTCGGCCCGGCGTTCGCAGCAGCGCTGCGTGACCTGCTGTCCTCCCCGCGCCTCGCGGCGCCTGAGACAGCGCCCGCCCCTGGCGACCTCCGCCTCCGGCCGACCGACGCCGAGGGCTGGCACTTCTACGGCAACGGCCTGCGCGACGGCGTCGCTGCCGCCGGCGCCTTCGCGGTCGCCGCCGAAGGCGACGCGGTCCTGCAGGGCATCTACCCCGCAGGCGCCTACACGCACCTGGACACGCGCAGGCACCGCGGCGTCCTGCACTCGGACCGCTTCGACGTCGGCGAAGGGCAGTCGGCGTGGGCCTTGGTGCTGGGAGAGTCGGCGCACCTCCGGTTCGTCGTGCAGGACTACCCACGCAGCGGCCTCACCTTCAAACGCGTCAACCTCGACCACGACCGCTGGCGCTGGCAGCGCGTCGACCTCAGCTACTGGCAGGGCGAGCGCGCGCACGTCGAGCTGACGACCAGCAAGGACGCGCCGGTCGAGGCCGGCGGACCCGAAGACGGCTTCTTCGGCCTTCGTGAGGTCCGCGTGCAGCCGAAGGGCGCCGCAGCGCCCAGCTCGGGGCTCGATCCGTACGGCATGGCAGCCGCGCTGCGCGCAGCCGGCACATCACCCGCAGACCGCCGACAGCTCGCGCAACAGATGAGCCGACGCGTTGGGGCAGCCGTCGACCGCTGGGACCGGGGCGCGTGCAGCGACCAGGACGCGCTGCTGCTCGACGCGTGCCTCCGCCACGGGCTGCTCCCCAACGAGCTCGACGCGTTCGAAGATCTAGAGGAGCTGGTAGAGCAGGTGCGCGCGCGCGGCGCGGGCGTCGCGGTGCCGACGCGCGTGCCCGGCTTGGTCGAGGCCGACGCCGCCGACCACCCGCTGTTCGAGCGCGGCGACCCGTCGCGGCCGGCAGCGACCGTGCCGCGCCGCTTCCTCGAGGTGTTGGGCGGAGACCGCTACGAAGGCCCGCAGAGCGGCCGCCGCGCGCTCGCAGACGACCTCGCCGACGCCGACAACCCGCTGACGGCCCGGGTCATGGTCAACCGGGTCTGGCACCACCTGTTCGGGCGCGGCATCGTCGCCACGCCGGACAACTTCGGCCGGCTCGGAGCAGCGCCCACCCACCCTGAGCTCCTCGACCACCTCGCCGCCCGCTTCGTCGAGGACGGCTGGTCCATCAAGCGGCTGATCCGCTACCTCGTCACCAGCAAGAGCTGGCAGCTCGCGTCCTCGCTGCCCCCGGGCGCGGACGCTGCGGACCCCGACGGCGCCTGGCGGACCCACGTCCCCGTTCGCAGGCTCACCGCCGAAGGGCTGCGGGACAGCCTGTTCGCCGTCGCCGGCGCGCTCTCCGACGACGCCTACGGTCCGGCCTTCGGAGCCAACAGCACCACGCCGCGACGCAGCGTCTACGTCCGCACGAAGCGCAACGACCTCGACGCCTTCCTCGCGACGTTCGACGCGCCGACGCCGTTCGCGCCGGTCGGCGCGCGGCTCGTGACCAACGTCCCGGCGCAGTCGCTCGCCATGCTCAACGACCCGTTGGTCTGGGAGCTCGCCGGGCGGTGGGCCCGAGAGACCGCCTCGGTCGGCGACGACGCGCGGCGCGCCGCGAGCATGTTCGAGGCCGCGACCGGGCGGCCGCCGACACAACCAGAGCGTGAGCGGCTGCTGCAGTACGTGCGCGACGCGGACGCTGCGACCGCGCGACAACGCGCCGAACGAGCGGACACCGACGCCGCGCTCGCCGCGGTGCGCGCGGAGCTCGAAGGGCTGCTGGAGCCGCAGCGCCGCGCGCTGCTCGGCGAAGAGACCACGCAGGCCGGGCCTGCGCCGACGGCATCCTGGGACTTCCGCGACGGGCTACAGGACCAGGTGGGCGCGCTGCACGGCGAGCTGCGCGGGAGCGCCGTGCGCGACGAACGCGGCCTCGTGCTCGACGGGCGTGGGTGGCTGTCCACGCCGGCGATCGGGCGCGAGCTCACCGCCAAGACGCTCGAGGCGTGGGTGCAGCTCGACGGCCTCGACCAGCAGGGCGGCGGCGTGGTCACGGTGCAGGACCTCCGCGGCGACGTGTTCGACGCGGTCGTCTACGGCGAACGCGAGCGCCGACGGTGGATCGCCGGTTCGGACCACTTCCGACGCACTGACGACGTCGACGGCGACGCCGAGCGGCAAGCCGGGGAGCGGCCGGTGCACGTCGCGGTCGTCTACGACGGCGAAGGGCTGGTCACGCTCTACCGCGACGGCGCGCCCTACGGCCGCCCCTACCGGACCGGAGTCGCGCGCTTCACCGCGGGCGACGCGCAGGTCCTGATCGGGCTTCGTCACGGCGACCGCGCGCAGGGCCGCGCGCTGCGCGGCGTCGTCACGGCGGCGCGGCTCTACGACCGCGCGCTGTCGGCAGGTGAGATTGCGGCGTCGGCCTCGGGCCGCCCTTACGTGAGCCGGCGCCGCGTCGTCGAGAGCCTCCCCGAGGCGGACCGCGCGCGCGTCCAGCGGCTCGACCAACAGCTCGCCGCGCTCGACGCGGAGCGCGCTCGACAGCAGGCCGAAGCGACGCCCTACGATCCTTGGACGCTGCTGGCGCACGCCCTCTACAACCTCAAGGAATTCCGCTTCCTTCGATGAGCGACCTCGGCGACCCCATCTCCCGCCGCGCCATGCTGCAGCGTTCGTCGCTCGGCTTCGGCGCGGTCGCGCTCGACGCCCTGTTCGGCCGGACCGCGACCGCCGCAGCGCGGTCCGCGCGGCGCGTCCGCGCCAAGAACGTCATCTTCTGCTACATGTCGGGCGGCGTCTCCCACGTCGACTCGTTCGACCCCAAGCCCAAGCTGCGAGAGCTCCACGGCCAGCCGATGCCGGTCGCCGTCGAGCGCACGCAGTTCAACAAGAACGGCAAGGTGATGGCCTCGCCGTTCTCGTTCGCGCAGCACGGTGAGTCGGGTCTCTGGGTGAGCTCGATGTTCCCGGAGCTCGCGAAGGTCGCCGACGAGCTCGCGGTGATCCGCTCGATGACCGCGCCGTTCAGCGAGCACGCGCAGGGCAACTTCCTGATGCACACGGGCTTCCCGTTCATCGGGCACCCGAGCGCCGGCGCCTGGATCCACTACGGCCTCGGCAGCGAGAACCGCGACCTGCCCGGCTTCGTGGTGCTGCAGTCGGGCGGCGCGGTGCCGCCGCACGGCGGGGTCGGCCTGTTCAGCAGCGGCTTCCTGCCGGCGCACCACCAGGGCAGCTTGCTCGTCGCCGACCGGGAGCCCGCGGTGCGCAACATCGACCCAGCGCTCCCCCCCGGCGCGCAAGCGCGTCACCTCGAGCTCGTCCGCGCGCTCGACGAGGGCTTCGCCGACCGGCGCGCGGACCGCCAGCTGGAAGCCGCGATCCGCAACTACGAGACCGCGAGCCGCATGCAGGCCGCGGTGCCGGAGCTCTGCGACCTCGCGGACGAGCCCGAGGAGGTGCGCGCGCTCTACGGCATGGACGCCGAAGAGCCGACCAAGGCGGCCTACGCGCGGCAGTGCCTGCTGGCGCGCCGCCTGGTCGAGCGCGGCGTGCGCTTCGTCGAGCTCAGCTGCATCACCAAGAACATCGGCGCCGGCGGCGCGGCCAACCCCTGGGACCAGCACAGCGACCTGGAGCGCGGCCACAGCGCGATGGCGTGGCAGGTCGACCAGCCGATCGCCGCGCTGATCCAGGACCTCAAGCGCCGCGGGATGCTCGACGAGACGCTGGTCGTGTGGGCGGGTGAGTTCGGGCGCACGCCGTTCTCGCAGGGCAGCGACGGCCGCGACCACAACCCGTTCGGCTTCAGCGTCTTCTTCGCGGGCGGCGGCTGCCGCGCCGGCGCCGCCCACGGCGCAACCGACGAGCTCGGCTACCGCGCCGTGGAGGACGTCTGCGACGTCTACGACATGTGGGCGACGGTCCTGCACCTCATGGGCCTCGACCACGAGCAGCTGACCTACCGCTACAGCGGCCGCGACGTGCGCCTCACCGACGTGCACGGCGACGTGATCCGCGGCGTCCTGGGATGAGCCGCGCGCGCGGCCCGCGTCAGCCGCCGACCGTGATCGTCTCGGAGCAAGGCCCCTGCGATCCCCAGCGGTGCGCCTGCACGCAGAACCGGAACTTCAGCGGCGCCCGCAGCGACATCTGGAACGTCGTGTCGCCGCCGCAGTCGAAGGCGCCGATCTTGCCGGTCACGAGCTCCTCGAAGTAGATCGAGTAGCCCTCAGCACCCGCGACCGCTCCCCACGTGACGTTCGCGACGCCGTCAGCGACCTCGCAGCGGACCTCGGGCGGCGTCAGCTCCGACGACGCCGCCGTCGCCTGGCCGGGCCAGCCGATCGACTCCAGCTCGGCCGAGATGGCGCGCGCGATCAGGCCGTGGCCGATCCCCGACGGGTGGATCCAGTCGGTGTAGGTCAGCGCGCTGGCGTCGGCCGGCTCGCGGATGTCCTGGTCGGCCTCGAAGCGCTCGACGACGGCCGTCGCGTCGACGAACGGGACGCCCGTCTGCGCGACCACGTCGCGCGTCACCTCCAGGTAGCGACCGCCGGTCGGGAAGCGCGCGAGGGTGCGCTCGGGGAAGGCCGGCAGCACCACCAGCGGCTGCGCGCCCGCGTCCTCCACCGTGGCGATCAACGCCTCCAGGTTGGCGCGGTACTCTGCGAGCGGCACGCGCAGCAGCGGCGGCGCCTCGCCGTCCTGGTAGTCCTGCACCAGCTGCGCGGGGTCGTCGTGACGACTCGACCAGTAGGCCCGCCGGAACAGCTCGACGAGCCGGCTCGGGACGCCGTTCTTGGTGACGTCTCCCCACTCGCGGTCCGTGCGTAGCCACGCCGGCAGGTAGTCGTTCCAGGCGCCGCAATAGAGCACGACGAGGTCCGGCTGCAGCTCGGCTGCGCGCTGGCGGAGCAGCACGAGGTCTTGGTAGGTCGAGTAGCCGGGCAGCGCCAGCAGCACCGCGCGCGCGGTCATGCCCAGCCGGCTGTTGCTCAGCGTGCGCGCGAGCACGACGCCGTAGGTCTCGTCGTAGCGCACGCCGGTGCCGAAGGTGCAGGAGTCGCCGACGCAGAGGATGCGCAGCTCGCCCTCGGGCGCGGGACCCTCGGGCCACCAGCCGCGCAGGCCGACCTCGTTGACCTCGAACTTCTCGCAGGTCGGACTCAGCCGCCAGAGGCGCTCGGGGTCCTCGACGAACAGCTCGCCGTCGAACGTCGCGCTGACGAACTGGCACTGCAGGCTGGGGAGCTGGAGCGCGCCCAGCATCAGCTCAGCGAACAGCAGGCTCACGCCGAAGACGATCGCGACGAGCGCGAGCCTGAGGCCGAGCGGCGCGCGGCGCAGGGCGGTGGGTTGGTTCGTTCGCGGCGCGCTCATCCGACGACTACGGATCGGCGCGACAGCGGGTCGCGCTGGACTCGGAGGGCAGCGGGGAAGGCCGGGCCGCGGGCGGCATCCTCGTAGAACTCCATGGCCGACGGGGTCACGCGCTGCGGGGCGCGAACATGCGGAACGGCACGCCGAGGCGGCTCAACGTGAACATCGCGGCGGCCTTGACGTTGATCAGGCCGTAGCGCACCGACGGCAAGAAGGCGATCGAAGAGGCCTCCTTGAAGTACTTCACCGGCATCGGCCCGTCGGCGACGACGAAGCCGCGGCGGATCGCCTGCGCCAGGAACTGCGCGTCGAAGCCGAACGCGTCGCTGTTGGACTCGAAGTCGACCTGCTCGAGGACCTCGCGCCGGTAGGCCCGGAAGCCCGAGTGGAACTCGCCCAGGTTGGTCCCGTAGACGAGGTTCAACATGATCGTGAGCAGCCGGTTGGAGAGGTACTTCCAGGCCGGCATGCCGCCCTTGAGCGCCTCGCGGCGCGAGCGGATCCGGTTGCCGAGGATGACGTCACAGACGCGCTCGCGCAGAAAGCCCACGTAGTGCGGCACCAGCTTGGGGTCGTACTGGTAGTCGGGGTGCAGCATGACGACGACGTCGGCGCCGCGCGCCAGGGCCTCGCGGTACAGCATCTTCTGGTTGCCGCCGTAGCCGAGGTTCTTCGGCGTGACGACGACGGGCAGGCCGAGGCGCTCGGCGAGCGCCACGGTCCCGTCCTTGCTGCAGTCGTCGCCGACGATCACCTCGTCGCAGGCCCCGTCCGGGATGTCGTTGAGCGTGGCCTCCAGCGTCTTCTCGGCGTTGTAGGCCGGCATCACGACGATGACCTTCTGCTTGGACGGCGCGCCGCTCACCGCAGCCCCTCCAGGCGCCGCTCGCGTTCGACCGCGTCACGCACCTTCGCCAGCAGCCCGACCCACGCAGCACCGGCGGGGTCTTCGGGCCCCGGCGCCCGGCCTTGCTGGATGTGCTGCTGCATGTAGTCGAGCGCTCGATCGGGGTCGGGCGGATACTCGTCGGCCCCGTTGTAGAGACTCATCGCCAACAACCCCACCTCTTCCGTAGTCCGGTCGCCGGCGCCGGTGACGCGGCCGAGATGCTCGACCGCCGCGCGCTGGCGGCCGGCGCGCCACAGCAGCCAGTAGACGAGGACGGCGTTCTGCCGACGGCTTCGGTCGATCCGCGCCAGGGCGAGGTCGAAGTGGCCGGCCTCGCTCAACGCCACCGCGAGCGCGTCGCGCGCGCTGTCGTCCGCGTCGGCCGCCGCCGAAGCGTCGATCAGCGCGGCGGTTCGCGGGACCTCTGGATCGGCGGGCTGCGCCAGCGTC
Source organism: uncultured candidatus Brocadiaceae bacterium (assembly GCA_964615255.1). Classification (GTDB taxonomy): domain Bacteria; phylum Planctomycetota; class UBA1135; order UBA1135; family UBA2386. The sequence continues at coordinate 11,356 of CAZTQF010000002.1, forward strand.
AGCGCCCTGCGGGCGTCGTCGTAGCTTCGCTCGGACAGCCACGCGAGCGCGAGGTCGACCGCCGCGCGCGCGTCGCCCGCGGCTACGGCGCGCTCGAAGTCGGCCGCCGAGACGTCGAAGGCCAGCCACGCGGCGCCGGCGTGGTCGAACGGCTCGAAGCGGGACAGCCAGTGGTAGCTGCGCTGGCCGTCACGCGGGTCGACAGCCTTGAGGTCCTCCCACCAGGCCGCGACCCGGCCGAAGCGCGGCCCGGACGCCGGCGGCAGGAACGTCAGCTCCGCGTGGCGGCTCGCGAGCGCGGCGCGCCCCGACGCGCGCTCCTGTCCCCAGGTGCAGTTGCCGTCGGCGACCACGCGGAAGCCCTCGGCCGGCCCGCCGGAGAGCGCGTTGAAGTAGCCGACGAAGTGCGGCCAGCCGGCTGCGACCTGCCAGAGCGACGCCGCGAGCGACGCGGTGACGACCGCGGACGAGACCTTGCCGAAGCGCCCGCGGCGCGCGCCGAAGGCCGCCGCGAGCATCAGCAGCGCCGGGACAGCGGGCAGCACGTAGCGCACCCCCATCTGCAGCGCGCGCGTCGCCGAGCAATAGACGAGCAGCAGCGCCGCGGGGACCAGCGCGGTCGTCCACAGCCCGCGGCCGGCCCCCGCGACCCGACCGGTGAGGGCCGCGAGCGCGGCGAGCAACCAGACCGCGGCCGGGACCTTGAACAGCAGCGTCACCGGGTAGTAGGCCCAGTGCGTGCCGCGGAGGTCGCCGAACGTGCCGTTCGCGGTCGTGCCCGCCCACTGCATCTGGAAGTCGACGCCGACCACGAGCGTCTCGGGCAGCAGCCCGAGCAGCAGTCCGCCGCCCGGGAGATCGCGGAGCGCGCGCATCGCGCCCGACTCGAGCGCGCCGAGCGCTTGGGCCGACAGCGGCGCGACCGTGAACAGGTAGGCCGCGTAGAGCACGCCGAGCGCGACGGCGCCCACGACCGACAGCGCCCCGGCTGCTGCCACCAGCCGCCCGCGCAGCGACCGGGTCGCGCCGTCCGGCCGCGGCCAAGGATCGAAGCCACGCAGGACGTGCCACGCCAGCACCGCTGCGATCGCGGCGATCGTCAGCGCGGCCGTGTACTTCGTCGCCGCGAGCGCGCCGACCGCGACGCCGAGCAGCAGCAGCCGCGCGGCGCTCGGTCGCTGCAGCCATCGCCACGCGCACCACCCCGCCGCCATCGCGAGCGACGTGAACGCGACGTCCGACGACAGCAGCGGGCCATACGCGAGCAGGCTCGGATTCAGCGCCCCGAGCGCCGCCGCGAGGCAACCGGCTGCCGGACCGAGCGCGGCGCGCGTCCAGAACGCGAGCACGCCGAGCAGCAGCGCCGGGAACACCAGCATCCCGAGTCGCGCCCGCCGCAGCGTCGCGTCGTCGGTGAGCTTGCCGCCCGCGTCGGTGAGCTGCGTTCCCAGGAAGACCAACGGACCCTGGAACCGGTCCTCCAGGCGATCGGGAGGCGCTCCCGCGACCAGGCGTCGTCCCGACAGCAGGTAGTTCCGCTCGTCCGGCGTGCGCTCGACCCGCTGCGACAGCGCCGCCAGGAGCGCGACGCCCAGCGCCACCAGTGACCACGTCGCGACCAGCAGCGACCCGCCGGATCGCGCCCTCTTCGAGGTCCCTGGTGCGTCTGCGGCCACGTCCGCGCCATGGTATCCCGCGCGTCGCGCGTCGCTCAAGCGACGACACCGCGACATCGCGCATCGCGCCGCGCCGGCACGGCGTAGACTCTGGCCACCGATGAGTGCGCCCAGCCCGAACTCCAAGGACCTCCTGCCGCGCGTCGCGTTCTTCCTCGCCGCGCTGTTCTTCGCCTGCCTGTATGGCCTGGTCGCGGCGCGCTACGACTGGTTCCCCAACGGCATCGTCAAGGGCGCGCTCGACGAGGTCGAACGCACCGACCGCGACGTCGACCTGTCGCTCCACCACGTGCACCCGGCGCGACACGACCTCGAGGGCGGCGTGCGCTACGGCGAGAGCGAACCGGAAGACGTCATCCTGCTCACCTCGTTCTGGCCCGACGACGGCGACCTGCCGGGCCTCCGCCTGATCGACCGCGACGGCGAGAAGCTGCACCACTGGCGCGCCAACCCCGCCGAGATCTGGCCCGAGTCGCCACACCGGGACTCGGTCCGCGGCGTCTTCAACGATCCGACCAACTACATCCACGGCGCCTACCTGTTCCCCGACGGCGACGTCGTCTTCAACGTCGAGTTCATGGGCCTCGTGCGGATGAACCGCAAAGGCGAGGTGCAGTGGACCGTGGACCGCCGCACCCACCACTCGGTGGCGCGCGACGAGGACGGCAACTTCTGGGTGTGCGGCATGCGCTGGCTCGAGACCGAGGCCCAGCGCGAGGGGCGCTTCGAGGGGCTCGCGCTGCCGCTCGTCGAGGACTACGCGCTGCAGGTCTCACCGAGCGGCGAGGTGCTGCAGGAGATCAGCGCGCTCGAGGCGCTGTTCGACGCCGGCCTCCAGCACCGGATCTGGCGGGTCGGCGAGCTGCGCAGCGGCGACGTGCTGCACCTCAACGACGTCGAGCCGCTGGCCGCGTCGATGGCGTCGGATTACCCGGGCTTCGCAGCTGGCGACCTGCTGTTGTCCCTGCGCAACATCGACACGGTGCTGGTCGTCGACCCGAAGACGCGCGAGGTGAAGTGGTCGTGCCACGAGCCGTTCTTGACCCAGCACGACCCCGACTGGCTCGGCGGCGGCTGGATCTCCGTCTACGACAACAACAACGACGGCACGCGCTCGGGCGAGCCGCTCGGGGGCAGCCGGCTCTGGCAGCTGCGCCCTGGCACCGGTGAGGCGCAGCTCGTCTACCCGACCGCCTCGCCGGCCACCGACCACGAGCGCCGCTTCTACTCGCAGCAGGGCGGCAAGGCGCAGCGACTCGCAGACGGTCACTGGCTCTTGACCGAGCCGCAGCCCGGACGCGTGTTCGAGATCGACGCCGAGGGCGCCACGGTGTGGGAGTGGGGTCACCAGCGCCGCGCCGACGGCGTCTCGATCTCGGAAGTTCTGGAGGGCACGAGCTACCGGCTGACCGCGGCCCAGGTCGATGCGATACGCTCCTGGTGAAACGCGCGCGCCTGAGCGCCTCGCGGCAGCTCGGGACCGTCGGTCGCCGCCCGCGGGCGCGCCGGCGCGCTACACTCACGCTGACACGGTAGGGACGCGCAGCGCCGTCCCCCAACGACCTCCTCATGGCACTGTCCACGCTCGCATATCTCGGCCCCGGTGGCGTCCTGTCGACGATCGGCTCGCTGCTGGCGCTCGCGGGCGCGGTCGTGCTCGGGCTGTTCGGGTTCGTCTGGTACCCGATGAAGCGTTGGCTGCGGGCGCGCAAGGCGCGCCAAGAGCGCGACACCGAAGAAGCCTCGGTGTGACGAGCGCGCCGCGCCTGCAGCGTCGCGGAGGGATCACGTGACCTGGACCGCCGCCGCGTTCGTGGTCGCAGCGTTCTTCTGGCTGCTGCAAGTGCTCCGGGTCCCGGCGCGCGCCGGCGACGTCGTGGCGAGGTCAAGGGACGCGCTCCGCGTGATGCGCGACAGCGACCTCGGCGAGGACGCCAAGGAGGCCGCCGTGCAGGCGCACGCCAAGGCGCTGTTCGGCCAGTTCTTCGCGATCACGGGCTCGGCGGCGATCGCGCTGGCCGCGCCGCTCGGCGTCGTCGGCGCCCTGCACGCAGCGGGCGTCGCCTCGTTCGACGCCGTGGTCGACCGCACCATGTCCTGGCCGGTGCTCGTGGGCGCGACGGTGGTCGGCCTGGTCGCGTGGCGCGCGCTGCGAGGTCGGGGGTGAGCTTCCGCAACTCCTACGGGTGGCTCGACCGGCTCCTGCACCGGATGGCGTTCGCGACGCCGAGCGCCCAGCTGGGCTTCGCCGACCTGGAGCGCAAGCTGTTCCGCCGGGAGCTCGACGGCGTGCGCGCCGACCGACCGCTGTTCGTGACCGGCCTGCCGCGCGCGGGCACGACCATCCTGCTCGAGCTCTTGTCCCGCGCGCCGTCGGTCGCGACCCACACCTACCGCGACATGCCGTTCGTGCTGGCGCCGCTGACGTGGGGCCGCTTCGCGCGCCGGTTCCGCAAGTCAGGAGCGCCGCGCGAGCGCGCGCACGGCGACGGCATCCAGGTCTCGATGGACAGCCCCGAGGCGTTCGAGGAGATCGCCTGGATGGCGTTCCACCGCGACCGCTACCGCGGACCGACCATCGCGCCGTGGGAGCGAATCGGCGACGACGAGTTCGCGTCGTTTCTGCGCGAGCACATGCGGGCGGTGGTCGCCGTCCGCCGCAGAGACAAGCCCACGGCGGCGCGCTACGCGTCCAAGAACAACCTCAACATCGCGCGCTTGCCGGCGCTGCTCGAGCGCTTCGACGACGCGGTCGCGCTGGTGCCGTTCCGAGCGCCGGTGCAGCACGCGGCGTCGCTGCTGCGCCAGCACCGGCGGTTCGCAGCGATGCACGACGGCGACGACTTCGCGCGCCGCTACATGGCGGGCATCGGGCACTTCGACTTCGGCCACAACCTCAAGCCGGTGAACTTCGACGGCTGGTTCGACGGCCGCGACGTGTCCGCCGCCGACGACCTCGCGTTCTGGCTCGCGTACTGGTGCGCGACCTACCGCGCGCTGCTGCGGGCCGCTGATCACGCTCGCCTGCACCTGCTGAGCTTCGAGCGGCTGGGAGCCGCCGAGGGACTGCGGCCGCTCGCCGCCGCCGCCGGCCTCGACGAAGCCGACCTGGCCGCGCACGCGGCGCTGCTGTCGCCGGCCGCGACGCGTGACGTCGACACCTCGAGCGTCCCCGATGCGCTGCTGGAAGAAGCCGAGGCGCTGCACCGCGCGCTCGGGGAGCGCTGCCTGCTGCGCCGCTAGCCGGCGTGCTAGCGGCGGACCAGCGGGAACGAAACCGACCCGTCCGGGCTCAGGAGCACGATCCGGCCGCGCCCCTGGATCTGGATCGTCGACGTCTCGGGGGCTCCGCTGTCGGGACGGAACGTCACGGCGACGGTGTCCCCGTCGACGGCGCCCAGCTCGAAGGTGCCGGCGCCGTCGAACGGCGTCCCGGAGCGCTGAAAGCGGCCGTCCGCGCCGAGCTCCAGCCGCATCGCCCGAAACGCAGCGATCTTGTTCTGGTGCATCTTCTGCTGCATCGCGTCTGTCAGCGACGCGCCCTCGGCTTCGATCGCCGACACGTCGAGCCCCCACGTCCCGACGACCGCCTCGTTCGGCGCCGGGCTGCCGCAGCCTGCCAGGAGCAGGAGGCACGACGAGGAGGCGAAGGAGAGGAGGCGCTCGGTCATGGTTGCTCCGCGGTGGCGGCTCGTGATCGAGCCGTATTCGCCATGCAATCGCCCGCCGTCGCGCTCGTCAAGCTCGCTCGCTACCGTGGCCTCCGCGTGATCCTGGCCCCCGGACAACCTGAGCCGCAGCGCACGAACGGCCGAGACCTGCTGATCGCTGCGCTCGTCGGCCTCGCGGCCGCGACCGTCTATGCGGCGCTCGGGCAGACCACGCTGCACCACAACGACGGCCACCGGATCCTGGAGCTGATCGGGACGGGCGAGCTGGACTTCGGGCGGCACCACCTCGCGACGCCCGCGATGTACGCGTTCCACCACCTGGTCGGCGCGCCCTTGGGCCTCCTCCCGTTCCGCAGCGTCACGCTGCTCAACGGCCTCAGCTCGGCGGTCGCGGTCGCGCTGCTCTACTCCGGCGCGCGCACGCTCGGCCTGCCGCGGGCGTCGGCGCTCGGCGCCGCGGCGCTCTTCGGCGGCTGCTTCCCGGTGCTGTTCTTCGCGACGCTCGTGGAGTTCCACGGCGTGTTCCTGCCGTGGATCACGCTGTCGTTCTGGCTCGCGTGTCGCTGGCTGCGCACCGGTCGCGTCGCGTGGGCGCTCTCGATGGGCGCGGTCGCGGGCCTCGCGACGCAGCTGCACTCGATGGGGATCTTCGCCAGCGGCCTGTTCTCGGCGTGGTTCTGGACGGCGCGCCCCGACGTGCCGCCGCGACGCAGGCTCGCGCAGGCGGCGGCGGCGATCGCCGTCCACGCGCTCGTGTTCCTCGCGGGCACGGCGTTCTGGCGGAGCCTCGGCTGGTCGGTGGGCTCCGCGCTCGACGCGCTGCCGCGCGGCTACGCGCTGGCTGCATCCTTGGCCGAGACCCTGCCGAGGACCGCGTGGCGCGAGCTGCTGCTGCCGTTCGCGCCGCTGCCGTTGTTCGCGGCGTGGGCGCTGACGAGACCGCTGCTGCGAGCGCAGGCGGTCGCGCTCTGGATCGCGAGCCTGCCCTACCTCGCGCTGTCCGCGCTGATCCTCGGCGTCAGCGAGCACGGCGCCTATCTCGCCACGATGGCAGCGCCGCTGGCGGTGCTGGCCGCGCAGGTCGCCGGCCCGCGCCTGCTGGCGGCAGCCGCGGTGGTCATGGTCTCTGTGACCGGCGCGCAGACCTTTGCGCACGACACCGAAGGGCCGCGCTACCGCGCCTTCGTCGAAGGCCTCCGCGTCGTCGCTGGGGACGACCGGTGCGTGCTCCTCTACTGCGAGGACCCGGTCCCTGGACCGGACGAGCACGTCGACGAGCTCGCGGCCCTGCGCGTGCTGGACGACCCGACGGAGAGCAAGAACATCGGCGCGCTGATGGCGGAGATCGAGGTCAGCGGCCCCGTCCAGATCGCGGGCATGACCCGGGCGCTGCCCGCGCTCTACCCCGGCGCGCGGCTGCTGATGGGCGCTGCTACCAGGCAGACCCTCAGCAGCCGCTACCCAAAGGGACCCGCGCTGCTCGCGGCGCTCGAAGAGGTCTTCGAGTTCGAGCTGCGGCAGGCCGACGGCTTCGTCGGCTTCGAGCTGACCCCGCGCTGACCGGGAATCCGGCGACGCCTGATCACGCGGCGCGCCGCGTCCGGCGAGATCTCGTCAACTTCTGCTGCAGAAGTGGACGAAGCACCCTTGCGGGCGAGACTTCGACGCCCCGATGAGATCGATCCGAATGACGATGCGAACCCCAACTCACCTGTTTCTGGCGGCCCTCACCGCGACGGGCGCAGCACACGCCCAGTACTTCGAAGCCCGCAACTCGGCCATGGGCGGGGTCGGGACGGCCTCGTCGAACTACCTCGCCGCAGGCTGGGGCAACCCCGCGCTCCTGACGAGCTGTGACGAGTCCGACGACTTCGGGCTGATCCTGCCGGCGATCGGCGCGCGCGCCTATGACGAGACGGGGCTGATGGAGGACATCGACAACTTCGTCGACGCCTACAGCGCGCTCGACGGCAACCCCAACGCGACGCCGCAGGACTACGTCGACCTCGGCAACCGACTGCTCTCGCTGTCCGGTCGTCGGCTGAACAGCGAGCTCGGCGGCGGCCTCGTCCTGGCGCTGCCGTCGCAGACCTTCGGGATCTCGCTCCACGCGCGCAGCTACGCAGACCTGCAGCTCTTCACCAACATCGACCCGAACGACGTCAACACCATCGCCGCCGCGCCGCCAGGCGGCGCGCTCCCGGCGCTCAGCTCCGAGGCGCGAATCGTCGGCGTCGGGATCACCGAGATCGGCGTCTCGTTCGCTCGTAGATTCGAGCTCGCGGGCCTCGCGGTCAGCGTCGGCGTGACGCCCAAGTACCAGCGCGTCGACACCTACAACTACGCCGTCGACGCCGACAACTTCGACGCGGCCAACTTCGACGAAGACCAGTTCCGCAGCGACGAGGACGGCTTCAACGTCGACGCCGGTGTCGCGATCGAGCCGGGCGTGCCCGGCCTCACCATCGGGGTGATGGCCCGCAACCTCAGCCGACAGACCTTCTCGACGGTGGGCACCGCAGGTGCTGGCTTCGACTACGAGATCACGCCGCAGGTCGCGGTCGGGGTCGCGTGGGAGCTCGGCGCGCTGACCCTCGCCGCCGACGTCGACGCCCTGCCGCTCGAGCGCTTCGACAACGATGACCTGGTCGCCGCCGGCCAGTCGTTCGTCGACGACATCCAGCTGCTGCGGTTCGGCGCCGAGTTCGACGTCTTCGGCTGGCTGCAGCTGCGCGGCGGCTACGAGCACGACCTCGAGGACACGCTCAACGGCGCCATCAGCGCCGGCCTCGGCATCTCGCCGTTCGAGGTCGTCCGCCTCGACATCGCCGGGACCTACGTCGAAGGCTCGAGCTACGGCGCGGTCGCGCAGCTCTCGTTGACCTTCTGAGCGCGCGCGCCCGGCTCAGCTCCGGGCGAAGCGCACCATGACGTTGTCGGTCGGCATCCGCCGCACCCGCTCGAGCCGCAGGCCCACGGCGCCGGCGAGCTCCTCCAGCTCGTGGAGCTCGCGGACGCCGAAGGCAGCGTCCCGCTCGCGGAGCTCACGATCGAACGCGACGTTCCCGGCCGGCCGCGGCTCTCCCGGCAGAAACATCGGACCGTAGAGGAGCAACGCGCCCTCCTCCGTCAGGCTGGTCGCTGCCCCGGCGAACAGCGCCGCTGCCGTCGTCACCGGCGCAATGTGCACGAGGTTGCACGCCAGCATCGCGTCGAACGCAGCCCCGCCGAACGGCCACGGCAGCTGCAGGTCCAGGGCCTGTGGGGCGCAGAGGTTCGGCAGGTCGGCGTGCGCGACCCACGCGCGGATCGAGGCCAGCGCGTCCTCGTCGCGGTCGGAAGGGAGCCAGCGCCAGCCCGGCAGCTCTTCGGCGGCCAGGGCCGCGTGCTCGCCGGTGCCCGCGGCGACTTCGAGGCACGCGCCGCGCGCTGGCAGCTCGTGTCGCAGCGCAGCGACGACGTCGCGGCGGTTCCGCCCGGCGGACGGCGAGAAGCGACGGCCGTCGCCGTCACCATCGAGCTGCTCGAGTCGTACGGGCGGCTGCTCGGCCATCGGTCAGCGCGCCCGCAGGACGCGCGACGCGAAGCGGCGGCGACCTCCGCTCACTGGTCCCGCCAGTCGAAGGGCCGAGCAGCGGTCTGCTCCTTGAAGTTGCTGCAGTTCAGCGTCACGCCGAGCAGCTCGCCCAGCTCGGCGAGGTCGCGGTCGAACACGACCTCGAGCTCGCGCCGCTTCGACGGCGACAGCTCCGGTCGCTTGCGCATCTGCCAGAGCCGCTTGACGCGGTCTCGGAGCCCCTGCGGCAGCAGCTTGCGGATCTGGCTGATTCCCGGCGCGTAGACCAGCGCGTCGCGCAGAGGGTTGCTGCGCATCCGCTCGGCGGACACGTTCTGTCGGCCCTCGTCGGCCTGCCAGCGCGGCGCGCCGCGGTAGCCCAGAAACGCGCACACGCGCTGAAGCTCCAGCTCCGGGGACGACGTCAGCCGGTCGTAGAACACCGGCAACACGCGCGCGCGGCCGAACGCCTCGAAGAACGGTCGGAGCTGCATCGCGTAGCAACCGTACTCGATCAGCCCCAGGTCGCCGTCGACCGCCTCGTCGATCGGCGCCCGGACCTCGTTCATGGTCCACGCGTGGATGTAGTGCGATACGAGCCGGTCAATCGGGTGGCGCATCACATACACCAGCCGCGCGTCCGGCGCGTGCTCTTGGATCCGCGCGACGGTGTGCGGGTAGGTCGGCAGCTTGGTGTAGTGCGTGCTCGCTTCTCCCTTGAGGTCGCCCTCGGCCGCCGCCGAGAACAGGTCGGCGTACCACTCCGGCCCCCGCGCATAGACCGGGTCGTCGCTGAAGTAGCACGGCTCCTTCGGGTCGGTGACGAAGATCCCCGGCTGGCGGTTGAGCTGCACCGCGAGGCTCGAAGTCGCGCACTTCATGGCCCCGATGACGAGGAAGTCGACCGGCGCGGTCATGCCTGCCCTCCTTTGCCCTCACGGCAGTCGGGCATGCGGCCGCACGCCGAAGACCAGATGTCGAGCGCTTCTCGCTGGCAGCGGGCTCGCCGCCGACGTTGGACGAGCACCCGCAGCTCGTTGACGACCGCGCCGAGTGACCACAGCGCGTTGGCCAGCCAGAGGCCGAGCCGGCCGTAGTACTTGAGGAAGTAGCGGGCGCGCGAAGCGTAGAGATACGCGGGCGGCCGCTCGCGCGCGGCGACCCGGGACTTGACCTCGCTGCTGCCCCCCCGCTTGTGCACCACGCGCGCGACGGGCCAGTGCAGGACTTTCCAGCCGGCCGGGCGCATACGTCGACAGAAGTCGGTGTCCTCGA
>CAZTQF010000003.1:0-21529 GCA_964615255.1 uncultured candidatus Brocadiaceae bacterium
GTGCCGGCGCACGGCAGGCAGTGGCGCGCGCTCGTGCGCCACGCGGGCCAGGAGCCTGCTGTCCGCCACCAGCTGCCGGTCGACGGCCTGCGCCGGCGCCGCGTCGACAAGGTCCGCTACCTCTACCTCCGCATGTGCGGCGCGTGCGCAGACCGCGTGGTGGTCGAGCGCGTGCGTTACGGCCGGTGCCCGCGCTGCGCGCGCCGCGACGACTACCTGGTCGTCAAGACCCGGGCCACGGCCGCGGGTCGGCGCGCGCTGCAGCGGATGACCGCGACCGACGTGCGCGCCCACTTTGCCTGAGGGTGGCTTCGGCCTACTCTGCGGTCCTTGGCCGCACCGCCGGACATCTTCGAGGAGATCGTGCGTCTCCGCGCCGAGGGCATCCCCGCCGCCCTCGCCACGATCGTCGGCACGCGCGGCTCGACGCCGGGACGCGCGACCATGCGGCTGCTGGTGCTCGCCGACGGGACGTTCCTCGGCACGGTCGGCGGCGGCTGCCTGGAGGCCGAGGTCTACGACGCGGCGCTGCAGGTGCTGGCAGACGAGCGGCCCCAGTCGCTGCAGTTCCGGCTGACCGAGAAGGACTCGCCCGACAGCGGGCTGATGTGCGGGGGAGAGGTGACGATCTTCGTGGAACCGATTACGACCCCGGTGCTCTGGATCTTCGGCGGCGGACACGTCAGCAAGGCGCTCTGCCAGGTCGCGGCGCTCGCGGGCTTCCGGACGACCGTCGTCGACGACCGCGAGGACTACGCGACGCGCGAGCGCTTCCCCGAGGCGCACGAGACGGTGGGGGGCGGCTTCGACGATGCCGTCGCCGAGATGCCGATCCGCCAGAACACCTACGCGGTCGTCGTCACCCGCGGCCACAAGGAAGACGGCGCCGTGCTCGAGGCGCTGGCGCGGCGGTTCGCGGGCGGCGATCGGCTGCGCTTCCTCGGCATGATCGGCAGCAAGACCAAGCAGGCCCTGCTGTGGAAGCAGCTGCGCGGCCAAGGCGTCGCCGACGCGTTCTTGGACTCGGTGCGCACGCCGATGGGCGCCTACCTCGGCAGCCGCACCCACGAGGAGATCGCTGTCAGCGTCGTCGCCGAGCTGATCGCGGTGCGTCGCCTCGGTCACGACCTGCAGGACGGCTGGGCCGAGCGGGGCGCGCAGCGGCCCCGCAGCGAAGGCGTCCGCGACCTGCCCGCCGACGCCGACTGAGCCTCGACATCTTCGGCGAACCGCTTTGCCGGACGACATTTCCGGCGTCCTGCGAACCTCCCGGCGCACCGCGCCGTTGTGCCGTCGTCCCGGCCTCGGCATGATGTTCGGCCCCCTCCCGACCGGTCCCCCGACCACTTCGCGATTCGAGATGACTGCCAAGATCCTCGCTGCAAGCCTCCTGACCCTGCTGGCCGCCGCCGCGGCGACCGCCCAGTCCGACAAGCTCCACCTCGTCAACGGCTCGGTGATCGAGAAGTGCAAGGTGACCGACTACGGCATCCGCAGCGTCCGCTACGACCGCGGCAGCGGCAACGAGTCGGTCGAGACCGACCGCGTCGCCAAGGTCGAGCTCGGCAAGTTCAAGACCGTCTACGCGCGCGGCCTGAAGGACGCCGCGATGATGCTGACGCTGGCTCGCGAGCAGGTCGAGGCCAAGGCCTCGGTGATGGCGCAGCTGGGCCTGGTCGGCGCCGCCAACGGCTTCCTCGACGAGGGCGACCCCGCGCAGGCCGTCGCGACGCTCAACGAGCTGGCCAAGGCGTTCCCCGAAGGCGGCGCCCTCCCCGAGGTCTACCGCCTCAAGTTCGAGTACTACATGGGCGCTGGCAGCCCGGACGCCTTCAAGGTCGCCAAGAAGTACGAGCAGGACGCCATCGGCGGCGCGTGGCCGGACGGCTTCGCCGTCGAAGCGGCGTTCTTCCAGGCGCTCTCCGAGAAGAGCTCGCCTGCAGACTTCCAGCGCAAGCTCAAGAGCCTCGTCGGCCGGGCGCGCAGCGCCAACCCGGTCGTGGCCGGCCGCGCCAACATCGAGCTTGCGCACAGCATGCGTAAGACCGGCAGCGTCGACGAGGCGCGCCGCATCTACGAGGACATCGTCAACAAGGAGGCCGCCGACGACAGCGCCCGCGCCGGCGCCTACCTCGGCCTCGGCCTGATCGACCTCGAAGGCGAGGGCGGCAAGGAGGCCGCGAGGAAGGCGCTCCTGATGTTCCTGCGCGTTCGCCTCGAGACCGCCGACGCGTGGCCGAGTCTGCAGGCCGAGGCTCTCTACCACGCGTCCCAGGCGGCGCGGAAGTGGCAGGGTCCGGAGTACCGCTACATCGTCGGTCGCTGCCGCGGGATGCTCTTCAACGACTTCCCCAACTCGGAGTGGGCGAAGCTCGCCAAGTCGCGCTAGCGCGCGGCGAGGCTCCGCACGCGGTCGCCATGTACGTGACCGCGGGTCGTGCGCCCGCGAAGGGAGCGCCGTAGCGCGATTCCGACGGTTTCGGCGCGCACACTGCGCGCGCCGCTCCCACTGGCTCGTGCATGCGACGCGAGCAGCAGCCGTGGCGGGACGTGGTGAGGGTGGCGGAGCGCTACCTGGCGCGTTTTCGGGACCCGATGACGCGCGCGCTGCGCGACGAGATCGCGCAGGAGTCGGCGGTGCTCGCGTGGCAGTGGATCGGCAAGCTCCAGGATCCGGCACGCCTCGACGCCGCCGTGCGGACGATCGCGCGGCGTCAGCGGCTGCGTGCCCTGCGCGCGCGGGATCGGCAGGGGCCGCTGCGGTTCGTCACGCTCCCGGGTGACGACGACAGCACAGCGCCCGCGGTAGCTGCGGGCGAGCCCGAGCGGCTGCTGATCGGCGCCCACGCAGTCCCGTCCAAGTGGGCGCTGCAGCGGCTCCGCCGCGTGCTCCGGCGGCTGTCGTCGCTCGACCAGCGCCTGCTGCTCGGCTTCCACGAGGGGTTCTGCTGCGCCGAGCTCGCGATCCGCTTCGGCAGGTCGGAGGCGTGCGTCAAGACGCGGCTCCACCGCGCGCGGCGGAGCGTGCAACGAGACATGGAACGGCTCGCCTGCGACGCAGGCAGCTTCGACGAAGAGGAACGAGAGGAGGGTCGATGATCGAGAGGATGTCGTGCGCCGGGGTGGCGCTGTTCGCCTGCTTGCTGTCCGCGCCTGGCTCGGCCCAGGTCGAGTCTCCAGCTCCTGCGCCGCGAGCTGCGGTCCGCGCGGCGCTCGGGAAGGCGCGCGGGCTCGCGGCCCTGGCCCGGCGCCAGATGGGCCCTGCGCGGAGCCGCGCGCTCGAGCAGGCGGCCGCGGCCTACGACCGCTGCGTCGCGCGCTTCGAGGCGACGCCGGCTGTCGCCGCGTTCGCGGCGTGGTCGGCGGCCGAGCTGTGGCGGCGGCACGGCAGCATGCTGCTCGCGGAGAAGGACTACCTGCACGCTGCGCGCTGGGACCCGCGTCGCTACGGGCAGCGCGGCCTGCTCGGCGCCGCGGACATGCAGCGCCGGCAGCGCCGACCGGAGGACGCCCGCAAGACCTACCGCGAGGCGGAGCGGATCGACCCGCGCACCGGCTACGCCCACCGCGCGCGGCTGTGGCTGGCGCGGATGCTGCAGGCAGACGGCGAGCTCGATCGGGCGATCGAGGGCTACCAGGCGGCCTTGGAGTCGGCGCCGACGCCGCGGCGCGCCGTCGAGGTCGCGGACCTGCTGGCCAAGGCGTGGATCGCGAAGGGGGACCTCGAGAGCGCGGGCTTCGTGCTCGAACACGTCGAACAGCTGGTCCGCGACGCGGGCAGCCAGAACGACAGGGAGTCCGAGTGGTTGCGTCGCGCCAGCCGCGAGATGCCGGCGCGCAAGGCGCTCCAGCGCGCCCTCGACAAGGTCCGCGACGCCGGGGGCGACGCGGTGCGCCTCGACGACCACCTCCGACGGCGTCGCCTGCAGGCTGCCCCAGCGTCAGGTGCCTGCTAGCATCCTGCCATGGACATGCGACTTGCCGGCGGGGTGCTCCTCTTGACCTTGTGTGCGCAAGGTTGCCATGCGCCGGGGATGCCCGATCAGCTGCGCGAGGGCAGCCCTACGCCCACCTTGGGGAGACCCGCGTGGGTGCGCGCGGCCGCTGGCTATGGGAGCGCTGCTGGCATGACCCTGGGGAGTGTCTTCTCCGTGGCGCTCATGCCAGTGACCTGGCCGCTCGCGAGAGCCTGCTCGTCTCACCTGAGCGAGGCCGCTGAGAGCGAGTTCCTCTGGTTCCCGGCGTCGAGCCTGTCCGCTGTCGGTCACGCAGCGATCGGGGCGCCAGCTGACTTCTTCGACTACGCGCTTCGTCGCGCCTGGAGCGATCGGACGGATCCTGTCGAGGGCGATCGGCACGCCCCGCTCGCCGATCCAGCGCAGCCGGCATTGCCGGTGGCGCAGGAGTTGATCGAGGCCGACGGCTAGATCGCCCGTCCTCGCTCGCTAGACTCGGCGCCTGCGCGCGGGCGATTAGCTCAGTTGGCTAGAGCGCCTCCCTTACAAGGAGGATGTCGGGGGTTCGAGTCCCTCATCGCCCACCACCTGCGCCGGCTTCTGTCGGCGTCGAAGCCTCCCCCCCCGAGATCGAACGCGAAGAGATGAAGTACCTGCACACGATGGTGCGCGTCGCAGACCTCGAGGCTTCCCTCGAGTTCTACTGCGCCCACCTCGGGCTCGTGGAGCTCCGTCGCAAAGAGAGCGAGAAGGGCCGCTACACGCTCGTCTTCCTCGCGGCTCCTGGCGACGAGGACGCGCAGGTCGAGCTGACCTACAACTGGGACCCGGAGGACTACGGCGAAGGCCGGAACTTCGGCCACCTCGCGTATCAGGTGGACGACATCTACGCGACCTGTCGCCGGCTCATGGACGCCGGCGTGACCATCAACCGCCCGCCGCGCGACGGCAGGATGGCCTTCGTGCGGTCGCCGGACAACATCTCGATCGAGCTGCTGCAGCGCGGCGACGCGCTGGCGCCGGCCGAGCCGTGGGCCTCGATGCAGAACACCGGGCGCTGGTGAGCGCGGCCGCGGCGCGGACCGTCTAGGGGACGATCTCGACGGTGGTCGGGTTGGAGACCTTCACGACGGCGCCGGCGCTGTCGACGATGACGTAGGCCGACGCCAGCTCTTGTCCGATCAGGATCGGGTTGAGGAAGTTGGCCGGCAGCACGATCGAAGAGTCCGCGCGCCCCAAGGCGTCGAGCGTGCCGAGCGTGTTCACGAACAGCGGCGTGTTGGGAAGCGCGAGCATCCCGGTGGTCACGAGGTCCGCGGTGAACGGCAGCTCGAAGCCGCCGGGCAGCGGGGTGGTGCCCTCGACGTTGAACGAGGAGAGCATGACGTACGTATAGCCCGCGAGCGCAGAGTCGTGCAGCGCCGTCGAGGACATCGCGCCGCCGGTGGACCGCGAGAACTCTTCGCCGCGGGTCCACATGCTCCGGTCGACGAAGTCACACTTGAAGACGAAGCCGCCCGGCGACGGGTCGAAGAACTGCCAGACGATGTTGCCGGCGGGGTCGACCTCGAAGAGGCGCTTGAACTGCCCTTCGCAGATCAGCGTGTTGCCGTTCTCGAGCCGCTGCGCGCCGGAGACGAACGGCGAGAAGAAGCCGGGCTCCATGTAGGTCCAGACCGGGGCGTCGGGGCCGAATGTGTTGCTGCCGGGGTCGATGAACGGATCTCCGCCGGCGTCGACCGGCAGCTCGATCTCGATGACGGCAGACTGGGTCGGGCCGACCACGTTGTTGAAGATGGTGATGTTGCCCTCGCCCGGGAAGCCCTCGGGGATGAACCGCGGGTCGTGCTGTCGGAACAGCTTGCGGTCAGCCACGGTGCCGCGGTCGTAGGCCGCGGGGTTGCCCCAGCGCCAGAGCAGGTCGCCGCCGCGGCCGCGGTTGCCGCCCGTGTGGCCGGCCGCCTCGGCGGTCGTGGTCGAGTGGTCGATCAGCCAGACCTCGTCCTGTTCTCGGGCGCTGATGATGATCCAGTCGTTCTCCTCGTCGTAGTCCAGGCCGTTGCAGTGGTGGACGTCGCCGACGAGGGCGAGGTTTGTCGGCGGGTAGTTGATGTCGATCAGCTCGGGGTGGTCAGCGACGACGCCGTAGTTGGGCCGCGTCGGGTCGAAGTCCTGGATCCAGTGGTCGGCCGAGTGCCATGCCCAGACGATCGTCCCCGAATTCGGGCCGATCGGCTGGACCTCGATGATGGTCTCCGGCAGCCACGTGTTCGCGCCCAGCAGCGCGGGGTCGCGCCCGTCCGCGATCGCGTGCGCGCGCGTCAGGTTGTCGACCGTCATCACCAGCACGTTGCCGTTCTTCATGACGTAGAAGTCATGGTGCATGTAGCGCTGGGGACTGTTGAGGATCATGTCCCACGTGATGTTCCCGTCGAGGTCCCGCCGCAGCAGCCGACCGGTAACGCCCGGGAATACGTTGTTGGGGTCGAACCCGGTCGAGTAGACCGAGCCATCCGGGCCCATGTGGGTGCAGAGGCTGTCCTCGGGCGTCTCCCAGCTGTGCACGATCTGCCCGGCGGTGTCGACGAGCTGAAGCTGGTGGGTGCCGCTGAAGGCGCTGAACAGTCGTAGCCCCTGCTGCGCTTGCGCGTGCAGCAGGCTGGCGGTGACCAGGGCGACGAACGTGGTGGCTGTCCGTGTCACGAGCATGATGCTGGCTGTATAGCTCGCGCTTGGCGTTTCGAGGAGCGGCCCCTTTCGCCGCAGGCCTCGACCGAGGCGTCCCCGGGGGGGGGGCTCAGGCCGCGTCTTCCGAGCTGCAAACGTCGGCGGGCTGCCGAACACGGGTCGCGCGCGCTGTCCGCAAGCCAGCTCTCAAGACTGTGCCCACCATGTGCTTAGGCATGCCGTGCAGAACTGCGCAGCGGGGGCCGCTGTGGCTCGCATGTTCGCTGCCGGCAGCCGTCTCGTGGCGTGCGCTCCAGCGCAGACACGTGGGTTCCATGGGTGGCCCTTTTCTTCCCGGGTTCCCTGCGGTCGAGCGAGTATCTCGCTTCAAGCTCCGATGCCAAGGAGAGGAGAGCTTCGTGCACCGAGGCTTCGGCTGGCGGATCCACCGTGGCCTCTCAGCGCGTGACGAACTCGGGGTCAGGTGCGTCCCCGAGCCCGGCGGCGCGGCACTCGCCCCAGAAGCGGCGCACGCCGGCGAGGTCTTCTGCGTCGAGGTCGTAGTGGGCGGCGCCGTCGGTGCCATCGACGGCGCCGCGCACGCGGCCGCTTGCGCGCGCCTCCTGCAGGAGCGGCAGCACGGCGGCGTGGTCGACGCCGGGCCGGAGCACCCACAGCGCGAAGACGAACGGCAGCCCGGTCCACCGGACCCACTCGGTCCCGAGGTCCCAGATCTCGCGCTCGCCGCCGTCTGCGTTGAGCCCGGGGTCGCCGATGAGCATCACGAGGTCGTGCGGCAGCTCGTCTGGGCGCAGCGTCGGCGCGACGGTGTCGAACTCCGGCGCTCCGGCCACGTCGCCTGCGCGCGGGTGCTGGAGCAGCAGGCGGAGCAGCGCGACGGTCGTCGCAGAGCTGCGGTCGCAGCCGACGGTGCGCACCGGGCGGCCCCGCTTCCGAAAGGCGCGGACCGAGCGGATCTCCTGCTTGCAGGCGATGCCGATCCCGCCGGCCACCGTGTAGCCCGGGCGCCGGATGGCCTCGACCGACGAGAGCAGGGCGGCGTCCAGCTCGCCAGCACGGAGCATCGGGATCATCGCTGTCGGCGGCTCACGCACGATCTCGACGTCGTGCGACGCGTCGAGGTCGCCCAGCAGCGGGGCGCCGACGCCGTAGGGGACTCCGCCGATTCGAATCGTCACGTGGGCTCGCGCGTCGGCTCGCGCGGCCGACGGCATACCTATACGAGCTTGGAGCGGGCGTTCCCATGCGCTGGTCGGCGCGGACGCCGCTCTCGTCCCGTAGTCTCTGCCGCATGCACAACGCGCCCTCCGCTCTCCTGGCGGCCCTCGCGATCTCGCTCTGCGCTGGCTCCGCCGCCGCGCAGCAGCCGCGACCGCCGCAGCCAACGCTCCAGCCGGGCTTCGCCCGGATCTTCGGCGACCACATGGTGCTGCAGCGCGACGAGCCGGTGCCGGTGTGGGGGTGGGGGGCGCCCGGCCAGCAGGTTGTAGTCAAGTTCGGCGAGCAGCGTCATGAGGCGACCGTCGACGCCGAGGGGCGTTGGCAGGTCACGCTCACGCCGCTGGCTGCGTCAACCGAAGGCCAGCCGATGACGCTCGCGTTGGGCGGCGCGCCGTTTCGAATCGAGGACGTCGTCGTCGGCGAGGTCTGGATCTGCGGCGGTCAGAGCAACATGGAGTGGCGCCTGCGCAGCACCCGCGACGCGGACCTGGAGATCGCGTGCGCCGACGACCCCGGCCTGCGCTACGTGCGACTGCCGCTCGAGGCTCGCGGCGCGCCTCGGCGCGACTACGTGCGGCCCGAGCACGGCGGGGAAGGCGCGGGTTGGCAGCCCATCGACCCCGCCAGCGCCGCTGGGTGCACCGGCGTCGGCTACTACTTCGGGCAGCGCCTCCGTCGACGGCTGAAGGTCCCAGTCGGCCTCGTCGACGTCTCCTGGGGCGGGACGTCGGCGCAGTTCTGGGTCTCCAAGCCGCGGCTCCGCACCTTCGCCTCGGTCGCGCCGATGTTCGCGCAGTTCGAGCGCGAGCTGCAGGCCTGGCTTGAAGGCGGCGGCGAAGCGGGGGCGCGCCGTCGCTACGAAGAGGCGCTCGCCGCGTGGGAGCAGCAGCGGGCCGCCGCCGTGGCAGCGGGCAAGAAGGCGCCGCGCAAGCCCGGCTTCGGTCCCTACGAGGACCCGCGGACCAAGCGGCACCCGGGCGGCGGCTTCGACGGCATGATGGCGCCGCTGCGCGGGCTCGCGGTCCGCGGCGCGCTCTACTTCCAGGGCGAGAACAACGCGTTCGGCGACATGTACCTGCCGTTCCCCGACACCTACCCGGCGGTCATCGCGGAGTGGCGGGAGCTGTTCCAACAGCCGGCGATGCCGTTCGGGTTGGTGCAGATCGGCGGGTGGAGCACGCGGCGGACGATGACCTACGACATGAACCACCACACCAACGCCGTGCGTGAGGTGCAGTTCGATACGTGGCGTCGGACGCCGGGCACCGGGCTCGTGGTGACCTTTGACCTCAACTCGGACAGCAACATCCACCCCGGCCACAAGCGGCCGGTCGCCGAGCGCGCCGCGCGCTGGGCGCTCGCCGAGGTCTATGGCCTCGCAGGACACGACGGCCGCCCGCTCGCGTGGCAGGGGCCGGTGTTCGAGGGCGCAGAGGTGAAGGGTGACCGGATCGTCGTCCGTTTCGAGCAAGGCACGGCCGACGGTCTCCGCCTGGACAAGTCGCAGGCGCTCGGCTTCTACGTCGCGGGCGAGGACCAGGTGTTCCACGCCGCCGACGCGCGGGTCGTCGACAAGACGTCGCTCGAGGTGTTCTGCGCGGCCGTGCCTGCGCCGGTCGCAGCCCGCTACGCCTGGTCGAACCTCCCGCTCGGCTCGCTGATGAACGGCCGGGAGCTGCCGGCCTACCCGTTCCGCACGGACGCATGGCCGCTCCGACCGCACCGCTCCGAGGGGAGCTACGAGCGCCCGGGCGCCCGCACGACCAAGTGAGGCCACGGGCGGCGGCGCGCGCAGCTCGCGGCCCGATCCGGGGATGACCCCTGCGGGATACGCCGGAGCGAGGTGCGCACTTCTGCCCGCTAGCAGGGCCGCCGGGCTCTTGTAGGTTGCGCCGCTCTCCGGTGAGGCGATCTCCGGAGCCACGTACGCCGCGGACAGCCCCCGGTCCCTGAGAATGCGCGCTTCGGAAGACCCTCTCCAGCAACTCGTCGACGACTCTCTCGCAGTGGGCAGCTCTGTCGCCGCGGCGCTGCGCTCGCTGGCTGCCCAGATCGAAGGATCGGTCCCCGGCTGCCTTGCGACCTTCCTCGTCCAATCGGGCGGCGGCGCGGTGACGCGGTCCTACCACTCCTCTGCCGACGCCCGCGAGCTGTCGCGCAGCTGGCGGGCGGGTCGTGGCCGGGACGCAGGCGCGGTCCGCGCGGTCTTGCTGGAGGAGCTCAGCGAGCTGCGATGGGCGGCGCTGCGCGCCCGCGCGCGTCGCGCTGGCGTCACGGTGCTGCACGCCGCCGAAGCCGGCCCTGTTGCGGGTGGCGGTCGTGCCCAGGTGCTCGTCTTCGCGAGGCCCGACGCAGCGGGGCCTGCCGCCGGGCTCGCGCGTCAGCTGGCCGCGCTGGCAGCTCGCCTGCTCGAACAGGAGCCGCAGCGAGCCGTCGCGACGCCTCCTGCCGCGGCGGTCCAGCGTGGGCTCTTCGACGCGCGCAGCGAACCGGGCTTCAAGCCGATGACGCGCCGTTCGTTGGCGTCGGCGGCGCCGCCGACGAAGCTCGCGACCTCGAGACGTCGCGCGCTGGTGGTCGAAGACGACCCGGCGATCGGAGACATCGTCGGCCGCGTCGCCGCGCGCGAGGGCTTCGACGTCACTCTCGAGACGGACCCCGCCGCCGCGCTCCGAAAGCTCGAGGAGTGCCCTTCGGCGTTTGAGTTGCTGCTCGTCGACCTGACCTTGCCGGAGTTGGACGGGGGCGAGCTGGTGCGCCGCGCGCGGCGCCTCGGCGTCACGGCCAGGATCGTGGTCGTGAGCGGGCTGGGCGAGCGGCACGCGCGCCCGGCGTGCGCCGGCGCAGACGTCGCTGCGTTTGTCTCGAAACCGTTCACCCCCGCCCAGCTCCGCGATGCCATGGGACGCGCGCGCGCCGGAGCCGACGCCGTCTGAGACTTGCTGCGCGGCCTCGATTGACGCGGGCGGGAGGCTCGTGTCATCCTTGGTGCGTGAACACTGTCCTCCGTATGCGACGGATCCTCGGCCTCAGCGCCATCCTCGTCCTCCTGGCCACCGGCTCCTGCGGCAACAGCGGTCCGCAAAGTACCGGGGCCGTGACGCCCGACCTGCCGGTCGGCGTGCCGACGGGCACCGGCGCGCTGGCGATCGACATGGCCGGCACGTGGACGATCCAGGATGCGGCCGTCATCGAGACCAACGCGGCCTTCCCGAACCCGCCGTTCAACGGCACCCCGATGGTGTTCGAGCCGACGCGCATCGCGTCGATCGGGGGGGTGAGCGTCGCGCCCGCTGACCTGACGGCCCTGATCGGCTCGCCGCTGGTCAGCTACGTCAACGTCATCGACTCCTCGACGGTGTTCTACGGCCTGGTCGTCGACGACCGCGCCACCGGCGGCCCGCGCCTCGAGACCGCGCTGGCAGGCGGCGCCGTCAGCGCCAACACCATCGCGGTGGAGGCCTTCAACAGCATCCAGCTGCCCAGCGACCCGGTCCCGCACTTCACCCGCTCGGTCTACGTGCTCGTGCGCGCGCCGGGGACGACGCCGCTGCAGCACCGCCCCGAGGAGTGGACCTTCGAGGACCTGGCCCGCAGCGCGTTCGGCGGCCTCTAGGACTTCGGTCGCGGGCTTGAGCGGCGGGCGCCGCGGACTTCACATGGCCGCACCGCCATGGAGACCCGCAAGATCCGCTCGTTCGTCGACGCCGCCTGGGAGCAGGACATCGTCCCCCAGCTCGTTGACTACATCCGCATCCCGAACAAGTCGCCCGCGTTCGACCCCGACTGGGCGGCGGCCGGGCACATGCAGCGCGCGGTCGACCTGATCGCGGGCTGGTGTCGCGATCAGCCCATCGAGGGGCTCCGCGTCGAAGTCGTCACGCTCGAGGGGCGGACGCCGTTGATCTACATGGAGGTCCCGGCGACGGGCAGCAGCGCAGGCGACGACACGGTCCTGCTCTACGGCCACCTCGACAAGCAGCCCGAGATGACCGGGTGGTTCGACGGCCTCGGCCCGTGGACCCCGGTCCGCAAGGGCGACAAGCTCTACGGCCGCGGCGGCGCCGACGACGGCTACGCCGCCTACGCCTCGCTGACGGCGATCCGGGCGCTGCGCGAAGCCGGCGGCGCGCACGCGCGGTGCGTGATCCTGATCGAGGGCTGCGAAGAGAGCGGCAGCTACGACCTGCCGTTCTACATCGACCACCTCAAGGACCGCATCGGCGATCCGAGCCTCGTCGTCTGCCTCGACTCCGGCTGCGGCAACTACGAGCAGCTCTGGTGCACGACGTCGCTGCGCGGGCTCGTCGGCGGCGAGCTGCGCGTCGACGTGCTGACCGAGGGCGTGCACAGCGGCGACGCGAGCGGCGTCGTGCCGAGCAGCGCGCGGGTGGTGCGCGAGCTGCTCAGTCGACTCGAGGACCCGAAGACCGGCGACGTGCTGCCCAAGGCGCTGCACGTCGAGATCCCCAAGGAGCGACAGCGCCAGGCCAAGGTCGCGGGCAAGGTCCTCGGCGACGAGCTGTGGCAGCGGTTCCCGTGGGCGGACGGCGTGCGCCCGATGCAGAAGAGCCTCAAGGACCTCGTGCTCAACCGGACGTGGCGGCCCTTCGTCGAGGTGGTGGGCGCAGAAGGCCTGCCGCCGCTGCAGAAGGCCGGCAACGTGCTGCGGCCGTACACGACCGTGAAGGTCTCGGTGCGCGTGCCGCCGACGGCGGACCCCGACCGGTGCACGGCGGCGCTCAAGAAGATCTTCACCAAGAAGGCGCCGCACGGCGCGAAGGTGACGTTCACGCCCGAGAAGGTCGGCGCCGGCTGGGAGGCGCCGGCGCTCACGCCCTGGCTCGAGCGCGCGTGCGCGGCGGCGTCGAACACGTTCTTCGGCAAGCCCTGCGTCTACATGGGCGAGGGCGGCTCGATCCCCTTCATGGGCATGCTCGGCGAGAAGTTCCCAGCGGCGCAGTTCTTGATCACGGGCGTGCTCGGACCGAAGAGCAACGCGCACGGCCCGAACGAGTTCCTGCACGTGCCGATGGGCAAGAAGCTGACGGCTTGCGTCGCGTCGGTCTTGCAGGACCACGGCGACCGGCGGCGTGACGCGGCGCCGGCTGCGCCCGGCGAGGCGAAGAAGTCCGGCAAGCCGAAGAAGCACAAGCGCAAGGCGGGCTCGAGCGCGGCTGCGGCCCGGCGGCGGAGCGCCTGACCTGCCGATCGCGCGCGGCCTGCGTGCATCGGGGGACGCGGGGGCTACCATCCGCTGGCCGCAATGGACGCACCCACCACCGTCGCCGCTGTCTCCCTCCAGCAGGTCGAGGCGCTCCTCGAGCGTCCGCTGCTCGACCTCGTCTTCGAAGCTGCGTCTGTCCACCGGCAGCACCACGACCCGCGGCGCGTGCAGTGCTCGCAGCTGCTGTCGATCAAGACCGGCGGGTGCCCCGAGGACTGCGGCTACTGCTCGCAGAGCGCGCACCACCAGACCCCGGTCGAGCGCGAGCCGCTGATGGAGGTCGACGCAGTGCTCGCCGCGGCCAAGGCCGCGCGGATGAACGGCGCCGAGCGGTTCTGCATGGGGGCGGCGTGGCGGTCGGTGAAGAATGGCGAGTCCTTCGACCGCGTGCTCGAGATGGTCCGGGGCGTGAAGCAGCTCGGCATGGAGGCCTGCGTCACCCTGGGCATGCTGGACGAGGAGCAGGCCGTGCAGCTCCGCGAGGCCGGTCTGGACTACTACAACCACAACCTCGACACCGGCCGGACGCACTACGAGCAGGTCATCTCGACGCGCACCTACGACGACCGGCTCGAGACGATCGACCACGTCCGCAAGGCCGGTATCCACGTCTGCTGTGGCGGGATCCTCGGCCTCGGCGAGCAGCGGCGCGGCCGCGCCGAGCTCCTGCACGAGCTCGCGACCCTCGATCCGCCGCCCGAGTCGGTGCCCATCAACACGCTCGTCCAGGTCGAGGGCACCCCGATGGAGGGGGCCGAAGAGCTCGACTGGACGGAGCTCGTGCGCACGGTCGCCGCGGCGAGGGTGCTGATGCCGGGCGCCGTCGTGCGTCTCTCTGCGGGCCGCACGGACCTCGACGAGGCCACGCAGGCGATGTGCTTCCTCGCCGGCGCCAACTCGCTGTTCGTCGGCGACGAGCTGCTGACGACGCCGAACCCTGCCCCCGCGACCGACGCAGCCCTGCTGCAGAAGCTGGGCATCAACGTGTCCGGGTCATCGGGCGGCTGAGACTTGGCGTTGCCACGCCTCGACGCTGAGCTGCGCGCGGCGCTCGACGCGCGCGCCAAACAGGGCCTCGCGCGAGCGACGACGCTCGACGGCGTCGCGGGCGGCGTGGACTTCGGCAGCAACGACTACCTGGGTCTCTCTCGAGATCCTGAGCTCGCGCGCGCGCTTGCGGCTGCCGTGGAGTTCGGGGTGGGCGGCCGGGCATCTCGGCTGCTCGCGGGCGGCTCACCGCTCCACGAAGAGAGCGAGGCGGCGCTGGCGGCTTGGGTCGGAGCGGAGGCCGCGCTCTTGTTCCCGTCCGGGTTCCAGGCAAACGTCGGGCTCGTCGGCGCGCTCGTCGGCAGAGGCGACGCGGTGCTCTCGGATCGCTTGAACCACGCTTCGCTGATCGACGGCGCGCGGCTCTCCCGCGCGCACGTGCTGGTGCACGAGCACTGCGATGTCGGAGACCTCGACCGCGCGCTCCGCCGCGCGCGGTCGGCGCGGCGTCGGCTGGTGCTCACCGAGGGCGTCTTCAGCATGACGGGCGACCTCGCGCCGCTGGCGGAGATCGACGCGCTGTGTCGCCGCCACGACGCCTGGTTGGTCGTGGACGAAGCGCACGCCGCGGGCCTGCTCGGCGAGCAGGGCGCCGGCGCCTGGGCGGCGGCCGACGTACGGGGTGAGCACCGGCTCTGCGCGCGCGTGGTGACGTGCGGCAAGTCGCTGGGCGTCGCGGGCGCCTTCGTCGCGGGCAGCGCGACGATGCGCGCGCATCTGATCCACGCGGCTCGCTCGTTCCTGTTCTCGACGGCGCCGCCGCCGCCGGTCGCGGGGGCGCTGGTCGCGGCGATCGCGCGCTGCCGCGCCGCGGACGACCTCCGCGCGCGCGCGCTCGCCAACGCCTGTCGGCTCGCCCTCTTGCTCGGCTTCCCTGCGCCTGCAGCTGCGATCGTGCCCGTCGTGGTCGGCGACAGCGCGGGCGCGCTCGCGCTCTCGGAGCGGCTGCGCGCCGCGGGGTTCTATGCGCCGGCGGTGCGTCCGCCGACCGTGCCGCCCGAAGCGGCGGGCATCCGGGTGGTGTGCCGAGCCGACCACACAGAGCATCAAGTGGACGCGCTCGCGGCGCTGCTCGCGGAGCGCGGCGGCCCCCCGTGCGCTCCCGCGGCTGCCGCGCGCGCGGCCGTCACCTGCGTCGCGGGGACCGACACCGGGGTCGGCAAGACGGTCGTCAGCGCGCTGCTGCTGCGCGCGGCGCAGCGCCTGGGCCCGGCGCGCTACTGGAAGCCGCTGCAGACCGGCGACGACGACGACCGCGCGGTCGTGCGCGAGCTGAGCGGTGCACCCGAGGCGACCCTGTTGGGAAACCACGCGCACTTTCGGCTGCCGGCGTCGCCGCACGAGGCCGCCGCCGCCGCCGGCGCGCGCGTGGACCCTGACGCTCTTCACCTCGACTTCGAGCGCCACCGTGAGGCGGCCGCCGACCGGCTCTTGGTCGAGTTCGCGGGCGGCCTGCACGTGCCGGTCGACATGCGCCCGCCGCTGCTGCAGCTCGACTGGCTCGTCCGCATGCGCGCCGACGTGGTGCTCGTGGCCCGGTCCGGGCTCGGGACCCTCAACCACACCCTGCTGTCGCTCGAATCGCTGCGCGCGCGCGGCGTCCACCCGCGCGCGCTGTTCCTGGTCGGCGCGCCGCACGCGAGCAACGTCGCGACGCTGCGGCAGCTCGCCGGCATCGAACTCGTCTTCGAGCTGCCGCCGGTGGACCCGCTCTTGGCCGAATCCCTCGACGCCTGGCTGGCGCGCAACGACGTCTCCGAGGTCTTCGATGTCTGACCTGCCGCAGCGCGACGAGCGCGTCTCGTGGCATCCCTACACGCAGCACGGCGTCGAGCGTTCGCCGCTCCCGGTCGCGCGCGCCGAAGGGGCGTGGCTGGAGCTCGCCGACGGGCGGCGGCTGCTCGACGCGATCTCGTCCTGGTGGGCTACGCTTCACGGCCACTGCGAGCCGGCGCTGGTGGCGGCGATGCGCGAGCAGGCGGGCCGGCTCGACCACGTGCTGTTCGCCGGCGCCACCCACGAGCCGGCCGTGGAGCTGGCCGAGCGCCTGCTCGAGGTCGTGCCCGCCGGGCTGTCCAGGGTGTTCTACTCCGACGACGGCTCCACGGCGGTGGAGGCGGGCATGAAGATGGTGCTGCAGTCCTGGGTGCACCGCCGGGAGCCGGAGCGACGGGTCTTCGTCGCGCTCGAGGGCGCGTATCATGGTGACACCTTCGGCGCGATGGCAGCGGGCGACCCCGACCCGTTCTTTGCCGCCTTCGCGCCGCTGCTGTTCGAGGTCCGCCGGGTTCCTGCCGACGCCGAGGCGCTCGCAGACACCCTGGCCGCCCTCGGCGGCCGCGCGGCGGGCTTTCTCCTCGAGCCGCTGCTGCAGGGCGCGGCCGGGATGCGGGTCATGAGCGAGGGCTTCGTCCGGGCCGCGCGCGCGCTCTGTGACGAGCACGGCGTCCCGTTGATCGCGGACGAGGTCATGACCGGCTTCGGGCGCACGGGCGCCTTGTTCGCGTGCGGCAAGGCCGGGATCACGCCGGACGTGCTCTGCCTCGCCAAGGGCCTGACCGGCGGCATGCTGCCGCTGTCGGCGACCGTGGCGACCGAGGAGCTGTTCGCTTGTTTCCTGCACCACGAGCGGTCGCGGTTCTTCCCGCACGGTCACACCTACACGGCGAACCCGATCGCGTGCGCCGTCGGCATCGCGTCGCTGCGGCTGTGCCGGGAGCGCGACGTGCCGGGAATGCTCGACGCGATCGGCCGGGCGATCTACGACGAGCTGACGCCGCTGCGCGGCGACGAGCGGGTCGAGGGCATGCGGCACCTCGGCGGCATGGCCGCGCTCGACCTCGCGGTACCGGCGGGGGACGCGGGGTATCTCTCCAGCCGCACGCCCGAATTGCGGCGCGCAGCGATCGAGCGCGGGGTGCTGCTGCGCCCGCTCGGCAACGTGCTCTACGCGCTGCCGCCCGCGTGTACGACGCTCGACGAAGCAAGGGCCATCGGCAGGACGATGCGCGCGCTCGTCGAGGAGCTCGGTTGAGCGTCGTGGTCGCGGCGTCGGCAGCCGCGCGCCATGATGCGCGCGACTGCGCATGACGCTGACGGACCTGTTCCTGGAGACGGTGAAGCGCCACGGCGCGCGCCTCGCCGTCGAGATCCCGCCCGGCGAAGGGCGGCCGACGCGGCAGCAGGTCCGCTATCAGGAGCTGTGCGCGATGGCCGACCGCGTCCGCCGCGAGGTCGGTGCCTGCGTCCGGGGAGAGGCGCTGGTCGTGGTGCTGCTCCCGCGTGAGAACCCTTGGCTCTACGCTGCGCAGCTCGGCGTGATGTGGGCCGGCGGCGGCTACGTCTGCCTGGACCAGAGCTTTCCGGACCTTCACCTCCTGCACGTCGTGCGCGACGCCGCCGCGGTCTGCGTGGTCACAGACGCCGCTCAGCGCGCGCGCTTCGACGAGGCCGGCGTGCCGGTGCTCGTCGTCCCCGATGATGCAGCAGACGTCCGGCCGACCTCGGGACCGCTCGCAGCGCCCCCCTCATGGTGCAGCGAGCGCAGCCTCGCCTACGCGATCTACACCTCGGGCACGACCGGCCGACCCAAGGGCGTGCTGATCGAACACCGCGGGGTCGTCAACCTGATCCGGTCGGGCGTCGAGCGGTTCTCCATGCGCCCCGAGGACCGCATGTCGCAGAACAGCTCGCCCGCGTACGACTCCTCGGTCGAGGAGATCTGGCTGGCGCTGGCGTCGGGCGCAGCGCTCGTGGTCATGGACGACGCGACGGTGCGCGCGGGGCCGGACCTCGTGGACTGGCTGCGCGAGGAGCGGGTCACGATCCTCTGCCCGCCGCCGACGCTGCTGCGGACCATGGCGTGCCGCGCGCCCGCCGAAGCGCTGCCGGAGCTGCGCATGTGCTACGTCGGCGGAGAAGCGCTCTCCGCGGACCTCGCCGACGTCTGGGGCGGCGCGCTGCGGCTGGAGAACGGCTACGGGCCGACGGAGTGCA
This sequence comes from uncultured candidatus Brocadiaceae bacterium, assembly GCA_964615255.1. GTDB lineage: Bacteria > Planctomycetota > UBA1135 > UBA1135 > UBA2386. The sequence goes on from CAZTQF010000003.1 coordinate 18,136, forward strand.
CGGTCACCGTGGTGCGTGGACAGGTGCGGCCCGGAGAGCCGGTGACGATCGGGCGGCCGGTGCCGCCGCACATCGCGCACGTCCTCGACGACCAGCTGCGCCCGGTCGCGCGCGGCGAGCGGGGCGAGCTCTGCATCGCAGGGCCGGGCCTGGCGCGTGGCTACCTCGGTCTCCCGCAGCTCACCGTGGAGCGCTTTCCTGAGCTGCCGGAGCTGGGGCGGGTCTACCGCACCGGGGACCTGGTGTCCGAGGACGATGGGGGCCGTCTCCACTACCACGGACGGATCGACGCGCAGGTGAAGGTGCGCGGCTACCGGATCGAGCTGGAGGCGATCGAGGCGGTGCTCGCTCGCTGCGCGGGCGTCCGTGAGGTCGCGGTCCGGGCGCAAGGCGAAGAGCCAGAGCGCTGCCTCGCCGCGCACGTCGTGCCCGCCGACCCCAAGCGACCGCCCGACCTCGACGAGCTGCGCGGGGCCGTCGGCCGTCAGCTGCCTGCCTACATGGTGCCGGCGCGCTTCGTGTGGAGCGAGGCGCTGCCGCGCACGCTCGGCGGCAAGGTCGCGCGCAGCGAACTGCCCGAGGTAGCCGTCGCGGCCGTCGCTGAGAGCTTCGCTGTGGACGGGTCGGTGCGGTCCCTGGTGCGGCGGGCGTTCGGCGTCGCGCTCGGCACGCCGTCGGCCGAGCTCGGTGACGACGACGACTTCTTCGCGAACGGCGGCAACTCCCTCCGCGCGGCGATGCTGGTCTCCGAGCTGCGCGGTCACGCCGCGTGCGCCGACGTCGCCGTGCGCGACGTCTATCGCGCGCCTACCGTGCGGGGGCTGCTCGAGCAGCTGGGGCGCCGCAGCGGCGGCCGGGGCGCGGAGCGCGCTCCTGACCGGGCGCTGCACGCGTCCTCGGCGGGTTCGCTTTGGTGCTTCAGCCTCGTGCAGGCCGCGGTGTTGGCCGCGGGGTTCTTCGTCGGCGCCACGGCGCTCTGGCTGGGGGTGGTCGTCCTCCTCGACTGGTTGCTCTCGCTCTCCCTCGTCGCGATCTTGCTCCTCGCACCGCTGGCGCCCGCCGCGGCGCGCGCGGCCTGGGCGGTGGCGTCGGTCTCGCTCGCCGTGCTCGCCAAGCGCCTGCTGATCGGCGCGTATCGACCATGTCGCGTGCCGGCGTGGAGCGGGGCGAGGCTGCGGCATTGGATCGTCGCGCGGCTCGCGCAGGTGATCCCCTGGGGGCTGATCGAGGGCACCGAGCTGCAGTCCAACGTGCTCCGGCTGCTGGGTGCGCGGATCGGTCGGCGGGTCCACTTCCACCGCGGCGTCGCGCTCTACGACGGTGGCTGGGACCTGCTGGAAATCGGAGACGACGTCTCGCTGGGCCGAGACGTCGAGCTTGGCATGTGCGAGCTGGACGACGGCGAGCTCGTCGTCGGGCCGGTGAAGATCGGCGCCCGCGCGACGCTCGAGGGCCGCGCGGGCGTCGGGCCCGATACGGTCGTCGGCGCGGACGCGGTCGTCTGCCCGCTCAGCTTCGTCCCGGAGGGCGCGAGGGTCGAAGACGGCGCCGTCGTCGACGGCGTTCCCGCCCGCCCTCGCGGTGATGACGCGCTGACGGAGCCGGTCGAGGCCGGGGCCTCTTGGACCTACACGTGGCTGGTCGTGCTCGCCCGCCTCACGTTCGGGGTGGTCCTCTGGCTGCCGGCTGCGCTGACCTTGCTCTGGCTCGCGCGCTACTTTGACATCGACGGCCCCGTCGTGCGCCACTGGCTGCTGGTGGCAGGGCCTTCGTCGCAGCTGCTGATCTTCTGGCTGTTGGTCGCCCTCGCGGTGCTCGGGCTGTGCTGGAGCCTGCTCTCGACCGCGCTCCTGCTGCGCGTCTTGCCGTCGGTGCGCGCGGGAACGTTCGGGCGGTGGACGTCGCGCTACTGGTGGGCGACCGTGCGGATGCGTTGGCTGGAGGACGCCGGGGAGTGGCTGTCGGGCACGCTGTTCTGGCCCCGTTGGCTGCGCCTCGCCGGGATGCACGTTGAGCGCGACGTCGAGGTGAGCTCGATCCATGACGTGCTCCCGGAGCGCACGTCGCTCGGCGGCCGCTCCTTCCTCGCGGACGGAGTCTACCTCGGCGTCCCGCGGGTCGCGCGCGGCCAGGTGACGGTCGGGGACACCTCACTGGGCTCGGGCACGTTCGTCGGCAACCACGTGTTCGTCGAGCAAGGCCAGCAGCTGCCCGAGCGGCTCCTGCTGGGCGTCAGCACCGTCTCCGACCAGCGCGTGATGGCAGCGGGCTCGTCTTGGTTTGGTCACCCGGCGTTTCGGCTGCCCCAGCGTGAAGTCGTGGAGGTGGACCCGAGCCTGACGTTCGAGCCTGGGCCGCTCCGGGTGGCGAACCGCCTCTTCTGGGAGTCGCTGCGGCTCCTGCTGCCGGTCCTGCCCGCTGCGCTCGCGCTGTGGTGGTTCGACGTGCTCGCGGCCTGGGGGTTCGCGGGCGCTCTGCTCGCGAGCGCGGGGGTCGGGCTCGCGCTCGCGGCCGTAGTCCTGGCGGCGAAGTGGCTGCTGCTCGGCAAGGTCCGTCCGGGCCAGCACGGCCTGTGGTCCTGCTGGGCGAGCCGCTGGGACTTTCACTACGTCATGTGGCAGCGCTACGGTCGCGCGCTGCTGACGCCGCTCGAGGGGACGCTGCTGCTGCCGTGGTACCTCCGCGCGATGGGGATGCGCATCGGCCGCCGGTGCGTTTTGGGCGACGGCTTCGCGCAGGTGGTCGATCCGGACATGATCACGATCGAGGACGGCGCGACGGTGCACGCGCTGTTCCAGGCGCACAGCTTCGAGGACCGGGTGCTCAAGATCGACCGCGTCCGGCTCGGCGCGCGCTGCACGATCGGCAGGGGCGCGGTCGTGCTCTACGGCGCCGACGTCGGCGCCGACGCCCACGTCATGCCGCACAGCGTGGTGATGAAGCACGAGCGGCTGCTGCCCGGCCGCCGCTACGCGGGCGCGCCGACCGAGTCGAGCCCGTAGGATGTGACCGTGGACGGCCCGACCGCCAGTCGCCGCGACCCGACGCTCGATGTGGCGCGCGGGCTCGCGGTCCTGCTCATGGTCTGGGTGCACTTCGTCCCCGACGAGGGGCCGTGGACGTCTGTCTGGGGGCTCGACGCGCTGCCGGCGGCTCTGTTCACGATGCTCGTCGGCGTCAGCGCCGCGGTCGGACCGGCAAAGAGCGGCCGGCAGCTGCTCCGCCGCGTCGCGGCGCTGTGCTGCATCGGCCTGCCGTTCTGGGTGTGGGTCTGGAGCAACGACATCCTGCTGCCGATCGCGTGCATGTCGGTCGCCGCGGCGTGGTGCCGAGATCACCCGGCGCGGACCTGGTGCGCGCTTGCGCTGCTCTGCCTGGCGGTGCCGTGCGCGAC
>CAZTQF010000004.1:0-20838 GCA_964615255.1 uncultured candidatus Brocadiaceae bacterium
AAGTCCCCGCTGCGCGTCCGCGACGCGAACCGCGCGGCCCCGAACGACCCGGCGCCCGAGCTGAGGTAGGTCGCGATCGAAGAGCTGCGCGCGCCGGAGAGCAGCTGCTGCTCGACGAAGACAACGGCGTCGAGGTTGCCGTCGCCGTTCACGTCGCTGAGGCTGAGCAGCGTCGGCGCGCCAGGGTCCAGCGCATAAGGAGAGGACAAGCCCTCGACGAACGCGCCGACGTCGACCTCGTTCGCAGCCCCGCCCGGGACCACGGTGTTGCGGAACAGCCGCAGCGTGTCGTCCCCGCCGCAGGCGACCAGCAGGTCCTCCCGACCGTCGGCGTCGAAGTCCGCCACCGCGACCTGCCGCGGCTCGCTGCCGGCGAGCAGGGCCTGCTGCGCGGGCGCGGCGAAGCTCTGCACGAACCGGTCCTCCGAAGGCGTCGCGCCTGCCTCGTAGCGGAAGAACAGCACGTGGTTGCCGTCCGCTGACGTCGGCGCGGTGCCGACCGGCACCGTCACCGCGACCTCCAGACGCGTCGGCGCGCCCGAAGGCTCGGGCGCGAGGTCGCCCAACGCGATCGAGCTGGCGTTGCCGTGCACCGGCGCGAAGGCGACCGGCTCGTGGAACGGGAACGCGCCCGGCGCTGGCGCGGCCTTGCCCCGCAGCAGCGCCAGCTGGGTGTCGCCTGGACCCGGCGCGGCGACGTCGAACGAGAGCATGACGACGAGGTCGCGCAGCCCGTCGCCGTCCACGTCGCCGACCCGCATGCGGGACTGGGCGTCGATCGACAGCGCGTCGTACGGCGGCCCCAGCGCCAGCCGGAGCGGGGCGGTCAGCGCGCTCGGCAGCTGCTGCGGCGCGCCGGCGGGCTCGGGCAACCAGACGCCGATGCGGGTGTCTTGCTGCGCGAAGGCGAGGCTGTCGTAGCTGGCCGAGGACTCGAGCAGCTCGACGGACGCGGGCAGCAGTCCGGCGGCCTCGAGCCGGACGCCGAGCCGCGGGATGCCGCCGAAGCCGTCGTTGAGGACCACCGTGATCCCCGCCGTCTGGCCGAGGCCCCCGCTGCTTGCCAGCGCCACGTCGCGCGCCAGCCCCTGCGCGCTGACGGCGATGTCCGAGAAGTCCCCGACCGCGAGCCGCTCGATCGGGAACGCCAGACTGGCGCCGGCGTCGGGCGGCAGCAGGATCGGTTCGTTCGGCTGCGGGACGTCCACCAGGCGCGTCGAGAGGCGCCGCTCGCGCGCGCCGTCGACGTCCACCTCGTGGATCAGGAAGACCGCGTCCTTCTGCTGGCTCCCGGAGCCCGTCGCCGGGAACGCGACGTCGAACGCCAGCTCGGTGATCTGCACCGGCGCCTCGGCGAGGCCGGCCGTGCCGCCGACGATCGAGCCCAAGAGCGGCACGAACCGCGTGCCGTCGAACTGCAGCAGCCCGAGCGACACCGAGGCCGGCTCGCCGCGGATGCCGATCACCAGCTCCACCGGGCTCGCGCCCTGCGCCTGGCCGCGGTCGAGGTCCGCGGCCAGGCTCTGCCCGATCGGCTCGACGGGCGCGACGTAGACCTCGGTGCTCGTCGGCGAGCGGAACCGCCACGCGCCCGCGACGAACTCCTGCGGCAGCACCGCCACCGTAGGCTGCGTGACGAGCGACAGGTCGACGCCAGCCAGGACCACCGCCAGCGACGGCTGCGGGCCGTTGCGGCACGAGTGGAGCCCGACGGCGCCCGAGGCCGCGTCCGCGGTGTAGCCCGGCACGTCGAAGTCGGTCGGCACGCCGACGCCGAAGGCGCGCGAACCCGCACCGTAGGCGACGTCCAGCTTCAGCTCCTGGCCGCTGACCAGGGCGACGTCGAGCACGCCGTCCCCGTCGAAGTCCGCGACCTCGGCGGCGTCGTAGGCGAAGGTCCGCACGTCGAGCTCGAGCGGCGCGGTAAAGGCCCCAGCGCCCCCGGCGCCGGTCGCGAACAGGATCTGGGGGCGCTGCCCCGGCGGCGCGCCCGGACCCGGCACCAGCAGCACGTCGGGCAACCCGTCGCCGTCCAGGTCCGCCACGAGGCCCGCTGTGGACCCCGGCGCAGCCGAGACGGCCACCACGTCGCCGAGCGGCGGCGCAGGGCGCGCCTGGCCGAGCACGAGCATGTGGTCCGCCGTCAGACCGCCGGCGTTGACCACGAACAGGTCCGGGACGGCGTCGCCGTTGAAGTCGCCGACCAGCAGGTCGCGCGGGTTGCGCTGCGGTTCGAGCTGGTGGTCGCCGATCTGCCGCGGCGTCGCGAACGGCTGGAACATCCCGTTCTGCTGCGCCAGCAGCAGCTGCAGGAAGCCGACGCCGCCCTGTTCGGTCAAGACCGCGAAATCGGGCGCGGCGTCGCCGCTCGGCGCGCTGTCGAGCCGGATCGGCACCGCGGCCACCGGCGCTTCGCCCAGCACGGCGCCGCGCGGCCCGAAAATTGGATCCGGGTTGGCGAACAGGAACTCCTCGTCCGCCGCGAACTCCGCCTCGAAGGGCGAGCCGTCGGGGCGGGTGCCGGCGACGCGCAGCAGGATCGTGACGCGGCCCGGCCGCCCGTCCGGCGACGGCGGGATCGTGAAGACCAGCCGGTCCGAGGCCGAGTCCGCGGCGCGGAAGTCCTGCGCCGCGAGCTGGGTCAGGCGCCCGCCCTTCTCGAACGACAGCGTGATGCTGTCGAAGTCGAGCTGCGCCGGCGCCGCCGAGAAGTCGTACGGCACCAACGCCGTGCCGATCAACGTGACCAGGCTGCCGCCGGTCGTCGGCCCCTGCGCGGGCAGCGCGAACTCGATCCGCGGTTCGTAGATGGCGTTGGACGCGACGGTGGAGACGCCCGCGACCTCGTCCCGCACGAAGACCTCGAACTGGTCGGGGAAGTCGTTGCCCGGGATCAGCGCGCGCAGCGTCGGGAGGCCGTTGACCGGCGGCGCGAACGAGACGTCGCTGGCGAGGCGCTCGGTCCGCGCTCCCAGCGCCGAGGACTCGGGATCGCGGGTTCGGACGACGACCGCGACGTCGTTGAGGTCCGTCGCCAGCAGCCCGTCTACGGTCATCGACGCGTAGCCGCCGAGCGGCGACATCTTCAGCTCGGAGCCGCCTGGCACGAGCAGCTGCGTGACAGGCTGCCGCACCAGCAGCACGGCCGCCGGCGGCGCGACCGGCCCGGCGGCGACGGCGACGACCAGCTCCGCCGACACGTCGCTCGCCGTCGGGTCCCCGCCGACCGCGAGCGGCGCCGTGTCGAGCTGCACGGTAATCGTCGTGGCCTCGTTCTGCACCGAGAGGGCGACGACCGGCTGCACCGCGACCGCGCCGCCTGCGCGCAGCGTGACCTGCAGCGAGCTGTCGCCGGAGAGGTCTGCGTTCGACACGAGCACCCGCGCGACCTGTCCCTCGGACGGCGCTAGCGGCAGCGGCGAGGTCAGCACGCTGAGCTCGGGCGCCGGCGCCGGCGAGGAGCCGCCGCTGTTGCTGGCGCTCACCCCGGTGATCAGGCCTGCCCCGCATCCGCTCAGGAGCGACAGACAGCTGACCGTTGCGATCGTGACGACCAGGGATGCGCGCAGACCGGAGGTCATGTCGGCCGCGAGTCTACCCGTTGGGCGGCGCGACCGTGGCGACCAAGGTGTCGCGCGCTACAACCTGAGTATGTCCGAGCCCAAGGCCGCGTGGTCGCCGCCCGCCGAGCGGCGTGTGTTCTGCAACCGGACGCTCAACATGAGGTCCGTGCGCGCCGTGGGCTTCGACATGGACTACACGCTGATCCACTACGACGTCGTCGAGTGGGAGGCGCGCGCCTACGCGCACGTGCAGCAGAAGCTGATGGAGCTCGGGCTGCCGGTCGCGTCGCTCGCGTTCGACGCCGAGCTGTTCACGCGCGGCCTGATCTTGGACGTCGAGCGGGGCAACGTGCTCAAGGCCAACCGCTTCGGCTACGTGACCCGCGCGGCGCACGGCACCGCGATGATGGGCCACGACGAGCAGCGCCGCGCCTACAGCGAGGTCTGGGTCGACCTGGGCGAGCCCCGCTGGGTGTTCCTCAACACGCTGTTCTCGCTGTCCGAGGCCTGCATCTACGGCCAGCTGGTCGACCTCAGGGACCGCGGCGCGCTCGACGGCGACCCCAGCTACCGCGAGCTCTACGAGCTGGTGAACGAGAACATCAACGCCGCGCACCTCGAGGGGCAGCTCAAGGCCGAGATCATCGCCGCGCCCGAGCGCTTCGTCGTGCTCGACCCCGAGCTGCCGCGCGCGCTGCTCGACCTCAAGCGCGCCGGCAAGCAGCTGTTCTTGGCGACCAACAGCGAGTGGCACTACACCCAGCCGATGATGCGCTATGCGTTCGGGACCGGGCTGGGCAGCGCGGGGCTCGATCCGGACGGCTGGCGCGAGCTGTTCGACCTCGTGGTCGTCGAGGCCAAGAAGCCCGCGTTCTTCGAGCGGAGCGCGCCGTTCTTCGAAGTCTGCGAGCGGGACGGCTCGGAGCGCCCCGTCACCGAGAAGCTCCGCGCCGGCGCGATCTATCGCGGCGGCGACGCCGAGGCCGTCCAGCGCCACTTCGGCGTGGACGGCGGCGAGATCCTCTACGTGGGCGACCACGTCTACGCCGACGTGCACGTCTCCAGCCGGATCCGCCGGTGGCGCACTGCGCTGGTGCTGCGCGAGCTCGAGGACGAGGTGATGGCCGAGCAGCTGTTCGGCGTCGAACAGCGACAGCTCGAGGACCTGATGCGCCGGAAGGTCGCGCTCGACGAAGAGCAGGCCGCCCTGCGGCTCGCGCTGCTCCGCGTCGAGCACGGCGACGCGGCGCCGCCGGGGATGCCCGCGAGCCACGAGGAGCTGCACGAGCGCCTGCGCGAGCTGCGCGCAGCCGTCGAGCAGCTCGACGCGGAGATCGCGCCGCTGGCGCAGGGCGCCAGCCAGCTGGGACACGCGCGCTGGGGGCCCGCGATGCGCGCGGGCATCGACAAGAGCCGGCTCGCGCGTCAGATCGAAGGGCACGCCGACATCTACACGTCCCGCGTCAGCAACCTGCTGCACGTCACGCCGTTCGGCTACCTCCGCGGACCGCGGGGCTCCCTGCCCCACGACACGCGCTAGTCCGCGCCGACGGCGGCGACCGCGGCCTCGATCGACGCCTCGGTCTGCAGCCCGCGCAGCCCGAAGCGCACGATCCCCTCGGGGTCGACGACGTAGGTGATGGGCGTCACCTGAGACCACTGCGCCTTGTGGAACAGCTCCATGAACGCGGCGTCGGCCATCAGGATCGGCGCCCGGAACTCCTTGCGGGCGATCGTCGCAGCGGTCGTCGCCTCATCGACGTCGAGCACTACGTCCGTCATCACGTGCAGCCAGACCGTGTCCTCTCGCGCGCGCGCCTCGAGCGCCCGGATCGCGGGCGCCTCCACGTCGCACGAGTGGCAGTAGGAGCGGAAGAAGTGCAGCACCGCGCGCTTGCCCAGCAGGTCCTGCTTGGACCACGCGCGACCGTCCCGGTCCACGAGGCGGAAGTCCGGCAGCGGGCGGTCGACCGCGTGCTGCACCAGGTCGTCGACGTGGGCGCGGATCGAGCTGGTGACGCCGAAGTAGGCCGCGATCAGCAGCAGCGGGACGGCGAGGCCGAAGAGGGTGCGACGACTCATGGCCGCAACAGGTTACGCCATGCAGGACCGCGGATCACTGCCGCTCGCGCGGGCGCGGCCGTCGGAGGCCCGCTGCCGGAGAGCAATACGGGCGACAGGTCGGGCGCGTGCCCGGCCACGTAGCCCAGCGGGCGCAGCCGGACGCCGTGAGCGCGGCGGCGCGGTCCGCCTCTGTTTCGCGAGCCCCGGCAGCTACGCTCTGATTCTGCACGAACGCCCCCACCTCCGACCTGATGCGACGACCCCTGCAGTTTCTCTTCGCCGCGGCCGCGGCCCTGCTCCTCGCGGCGACGGCCCCCGCCCAGAAGTGGCGCACAGAGCGCGTGCCGGAGGCCGGCGTGCAGTTCTCGGCGCCCGACCGGCTCGAACGCCTGCCGATGAAGCTCGGGGAGTCGGAGCTCTACCAGCGCGCCCGCCTGCGGCCGAAGGACATCAGCGACTACGTGCGCGCGCAGTACGCGTGGTACTGCGACGTGCTCCAGTTCCCCAAGGAGGGCGCGGCCGGCGCGGACATCGAGCCGCCGGCGGGGATCCCCGACGAGCTGAAGGAGCGGTGGAAGGAGCTCATGGCCGGAAGGGGCGGCCAGCGCCACGGCAGCTTCAAGTCGTGGCTCGACGCCAAGAAGGACTGCGAGATCGTGACCGCCGGCAAGAAGCATCGCGGCACGAGCAAGAAGCTCGCCTACGAGCACTGGGAGTACATCCTCGACAACAACTTCGGCCCGGTCGGCAAGACCTACTGCGCGGCCGCCGTCTACGACTTCGAGGGCTTCGAGACCGCGCTGGTCGTGATGCTCCCGCTCGAGAGCCGCAACAGCAACAAGCTCAAGGGCAAGTGGAAGGGGCTCTGCAAGAAGATCATCACCAGCGGTCAGCCTTGCAGCGAAGGAGAGGAGATGTCGGCGGCCGCGCAGAAGAAGCGCGACAAGTACGCCGACACGCCGGAGCGCCAGGCCGCGCTCAAGGCCGCCGTCGCCAACATCGAGGGTCTCCAGGGCTGGGACTACTTCACGATGCCCAACTACATCGTGCTCTACTCCTGGGACTTCGAGAAGTCCGCGGAGCAGAACAAGGCGCGGCGCGAAGCCGAGTACTACTCCGAACGCCTCGAGAAGATGCGTGAGCTCTACCTCGAGAGCTACCCGCTCGACCCGACCGGCACCAAGGCCATCATGCCGGACCCCAGCTCCATCCCGGACATCGGCAGCCCGGTGACGGGCGCCGAGGCCGACGCCGCGAAGGCTGCCGCGGACGCGCGCCGCGCCGCGGCCGAGTCGCGCAAGGACCAGCTCGGGGAGACGCCCTACTCCGTCTTCCGCCTCTGCGCGACCTACGACCAGTTCTCCAAGTATGGACAGTCGCCGCCCGGCGTCGTCGGCTGGTACTCGCCGGCCAGCAAGGAGCTCGTCGTGTTCCTCGGCGGCGACCGGATGATGGGCAAGGGCGCGACCGAGACGGTGACCTACCACGAGGGCTGGCACCAGTTCGCCGACTTCTACTTCCACCCGCCCGAGTCGGAGAAGCGCGCGTCGCTCCACCGCTGGTTCGATGAGGGGCTCGGCGACTTCTTCGGCAGCTTCCGGTGGTCCGGCGGCAAGTGGAAGTACGTGGGCTCGAAGATGCGCTACTCGGACTGCAAGGAGATGGTCCGCAAGGGCGACTACGTGCCGTTCAAGGACATCGTCAACTGGCCCCGGCAGAAGTTCTACTCGGGCCGCTCGCCCTACTACTACGCGCAGGCCTACTCGATGATCGACTTCATGCGGCGCGGGCAGAAGTCCAAGGACTTCGACCCGCGCTGGGGCGAGGTGCTCGAGATGTACCGCCGCGTCGCGCTCGTGAAGGGCGACACCAAGCTGGGCGTGCAGACGGCGTTCCGCGGCTTCACGGACGAGGACTGGACCGCGTTCGAGGACGCCTGGAAAGACTGGGTGGGCAGCGGCAAGTTCCTCAAGGGGAAGTAGCCTCGCTGCGGCCTCAGCGCCGCAGGACCAGCTCGCCGCCGTGCTGCGCGGCGAGCTTGGCCAGGAAGGTGTAGGGCCACAGGCGGCCCTTGTCGTTGCGCTCCCGCTTGCGCTTCTGCAGTCCGAGCGCGACGGCGTGAATGCGCACGCGCCCGAGCGCGTTCCAGCGCGCGACGGCGCGCAGGATGCGGTCGCTGTCATCCTGGACGATCCCGCCGGCGTTGAGCCTGGCGATCGTCGGCGCGCCGTCCGACAGGAAGAACATCGTGTCGACCTCGCTCTCGTAGTAGCGGTCGTGCGCGCCGCGACCGGCCAGCTGGAACGCGAGCTCGAGCGCGTCGAAGACGTTGGTCTGGAGCTCCAGCGCGAGGCCGTCGAGCCACGCGATCGCGCGCTCGACGTTCGCCTCCGTGGCGGGCAGGACCGCCGGCGCGAAGCAGCGCGCCTTGTTGGCGAAGGACACGAGGTTGAAGCGCTTGTCCTTGGTCAGCCCACGCAGCGCTCGCCGCAGCTCTTGCCGGCACGCCTCCCACCGGGTCGTCTCGCCGCCGCCCGCAGCAGGCCGCTTGAGCTTGGCCTTCATCGACTGCGAGTTGTCGAACACATAGAGGATGCCCGCGCCGGACTGCTCGATGCCGAAGTAGGACCCCGCGGTCGTGCCGCCGGCCTGCTGCCGTCGGCGCGCGCGCGCGTCCCCCTGGGAGAGCGGCCGCGATCCGGCGAGGAACGGCGCGCCCTCGGCGGCCAACCACGCCCGCCACGAGGCCGCGGAGCTGCCTGGGTCCTCTGCGGTCAGCACCACCAGCGCGTCGAGGAGCCGCTCGCGCATCCGCCCGTCCTCTTGGTCGAGCCGGGCGATCAGCGGCTCGATGCCGCCGGGCCACGCGAGCCTGCCCAGCGCGTCGGCGGCCGCACCACGGACGTCGGGATTGGCGTGCTCGAGCTGCTCTTTCAGCCACCTACCGCAGGCCGCGCCCGCGCGCGCGCCCAGGCCTTCGGCGACGCGGATCAGGCCCAGCTGCACGTCGGGCCCGCCCCGCGCGAACCCGCGGCGACCCCAGCCGATCGCAGGCTCTGAGAGCTCGCAGACGCGGCCGGCCAGCCGCAGCCGCAGCCAGAGCGGGATCGAGCTGCTCTTCTTCACGAGCGCCTCGAGGATGGCACCCAACGCCGTTGGATCCTGCATCGAGAGCAGCGCACCAGCCGCCTCCTCGGCCGCGTCCATGATGCGGCGAAGCTCGTAGCGGGAGCGCTTGAGGCGGCCGCTGCCGCCCTCGCGCGCGAGCCCTTTGCGCCGGGTCTCGGCCACCTCGAGCGCGCGGCGCTCGAGCTGGCCGACCGCCTCCAGCAGCGCCTCGGCGCCGACGGCGTCGTCGAACCCGGCGACCGCGCGGACCGCGGCGACAGCGCGTTCGCCGCTCTCCGCGGAGACGTCGAGCGCGCGGACCGCTGCGCGGAGCTCCTGCTGCGCGGCCTTGCGCCCGGCCTGCGCGACGACAGCAGCCGAGAGCGCGAGGGCGACGGCGAGGAGCCGCAGCGTTGCAGACGACGAGTCCATACCCGCCTGACCATAGCGCGCCGCGCGCGCGAGCGGCTCAGGTCGTGCTACGGACCGACGGCAGGATCTTGGCGACCTCCGCCTGGAGCTCCTCCGGCGAGAAGGGCTTGGTCAACAGCGACGTCACGCCCGCCGCGCGCCACTCACCCTCTTCGAGCAGCGCGGCGTTGCCGGTGATCAGCAGGAACGGCACCTCGACGCCTTGCTCGCGGGCGCGCCGGCACAGCTCCAGGCCGTCGACGCGCGGCATCGTCAGGTCCGAGACGATCAGGTCGAACGAGCCGTGCGATCCGCCGAGCTTGCGGGCGGCGTCCTCTCCGTCCGTCGACATGACCACCCCGAAGCCCATCCGCGCGAGCATCTTCTCGACCAGCAGCGCGAGGTTGCGCTGGTCGTCGACGACGAGCGCGCGGAAGCCCGCGAGGCCCTCGGGCGCAGGGAGGCAGGGCTGCTTCGGCGCCGCCTCCTGCACTTCCAGCTGTTCCACCGCCGCAGCAAGCGGCAGGTAGATGCGGAACTTGGTGCCCTCGCCCACGACGCTGTCGACGTGGATGGCGCCGCCGTGGCGGTTGATGATCCCCTGGACGACCGAGAGCCCGAGCCCGGTGCCCTCGCTGCGTTCGCGGGTCGTGAAGAACGGATCGAAGATCCGCTGCCGCACGTGCTCCTCCATCCCGACGCCTGTGTCGCTCACCTCGATCAGCGCGTGCGGCTCCGCCCCGCGCAGCCCGAGCCGCCGGACCTGCTCGGCGCTCGGCTTCATCTGCTGCAGCTTCACGGTGAAGGTGCCGCCCTGCGGCATCGCGTGCGATGCGTTGGCGCCGAGGTTCAGCAGCACCTGGTTCAGCTGGCCCCGGTCGACGCGCAGCAGGCCGTCGTTGGCGTCGAGCTGCTCGACGAGCTGGATCGTGGACGGCAGCATCGCGCCCAGCAACCGCAACCCCTCCTCGATCGCTTCGCGCGCGTCGACAGCGACCATCTCGCGGTCCTCGGCCGCGCTGTAGGAGAGGATCTGCTCGATGAGGCCTTTGGCCCTGCGGGCCGCGGCGAGCACTTCGTCGATGTGGGGGCTAGCGGACGAGTCCTGCGGCAGCTCGCTGCGCGCGAGCTCCGCGAAGCCGCCGATGGCGAGCAGGTAGTTGTTGAACTCGTGCGCGATGCCGCTGGCCATCGTGCCGAGCGACTGGATGCGCTGGACCTGGGGCGACTCCAGCTGCGACTTGGCGCGCCACGACCGGTACGCGAGCCAGCCGAGCAGGATCGCGAGGATCGACAGCCCGACCACCAGCGCGATCTTGAACTCGGGCCGCGAGAGCAGCGGCACGCCGACGACGACGTCGCTCGCGTCGCGCGGCCGCACGCGGTAGCCGGTCAGGAACGGCGCCGTGCTGTCGAACTGCTCCATCACCCCGGTGATCGCCACCCGAAAGCCGCTCTGGAAGCGCGCCGTGAACGGCACGAGCCCGTTCGCTTCGGTCAAGAACAGCCGGACCCGGTTGGGTCCCGTGCCGATGTAGTAGCGCTGGTCTTCGTAGAAGACCGGGCCCTCGAACGTCACGAGGCGGCCGCTAAGCGCCTCGCCGTCGTAGCTGCGAGGGTCGACGGCCTGGGCGTCGACGCCTGGCGACGGCCCCACGTCCACCAGCTCGCGCAGGTTGAGCACGGGCATGCCGTTGAACTGCTCGAGGCGCCCCACGCACGTCACGGCGACGCCCACCCGGAACGGAGTCAGGCGCTCGTACTGCGGCACGGTCACGCGGACACCCGCGGTCTCGTCCTGGATGTAGAGGCGGGTCTCGTCGCGGCCGTTGCGTCGCGCGCGATAGGGCGCGGCCGTCACCTCGCCACGGACCACGAAGGTGTCGCCGACGCGGTCCACGATGCCGTCACCGTCAGCGTCGACGACGGCCTCGGCGATCGGGACCGGCGACTGCGCGAGCGGCGTCCCCGCGGCGAAGAGCGTCAGCAGAGACGTGGCCAGGATGGTCCGCATCTACCCATGCTAAGGCAATTTTACCGATTCGCCCATGCCCCCGGCTCGCGGCAGGCCCGCTACGCTGCTGCTGCCGATGGACTTCTTCTCGATCAACAACCTCCTCACGCTGCTGATGCTCACGCTGCTCCAGGCGGTGCTCGGCTTCGACAACCTCCTCTACATTTCCATGGAGAGTAAGCGCGTCGCCGAGCACGAACGGCAGCGGGTCCGCCGCCTCGGCATCTCCATCGCCATCATCCTCCGGATCGCGCTGCTGTTCGTGCTCACCGAGGCGATCGAGTTGTTCCAGGACCCGTTCGTGCACGTCGACACGGCCGCGCTGCGCGTCGCCATGAGCGGCCACGCGCTGATCGTGCTGCTCGGCGGCGGCTTCATCCTCTACACGGCCGTCAAGGAGATCGTCCACATGCTCGCGCCCGCGGACGTCAGCGCGCACGCCGACGGTCCGGCTCCGGTCAGCGTCGCGCGCGCCGTCTTCCTGATCGTGCTGATGAACCTCGTGTTCTCGTTCGACTCGATCCTCGGCGCGATCGCGCTGACCAAGAACTTCGCGACCATGGCGGTCGCGGTGGTGATCTCCGGGCTGCTGATGATTTGGCTCGCCGACCGCGTCTCCCGGTTCCTGCAGAAGAACCGCCTCTACGAGGTGCTCGGGCTGTTCGTGCTCTTGCTCGTCGGCGTAATGCTCCTGAGCGAAGGAGGCCACCTCGCGCACCTGGCCTTCTTCGGCCATGGCATCGAGCCCATGGCCAAGTCGACCTTCTACTTCGTGATCGCGATCCTGGTCCTCGTCGACGTCGTGCAGGGCAAGTACCAGAAGAAGCTGCTCGCCCAGAAAGCGAGCGAGTAGCCGCGACCGCCACGTTCATTTTGGCGCAGGCGCCATGGCAAGGCCTCGACGACGCAGCGGCCGTATCTGCAGGGGACGGCTGCATCCACGCCGCCGACGCGCCGCGAAGCGTTCTGCGCCCAAGAGCGCGGTTTGCGCTAAGATTGCCGGGATCCGGCTCCTCGCCCGCAAACATCGACCATGCCCACTTCGAACGCCCGCCGCGGCCGACTGCGCGCCTCGCTGCTGCTCGCGGTCGCCGCTACCGCCGTCAGCCCGCTCGCGACCGCACAGCACTCTGCCGCGCGGGAGTGGAATGAGCTCTTGCTGGAGTCCATCCGCAAGGACTTCGCGCGCCCGACGGTGCACGCGCGCAACCTCTACCACACGTCGGTCGCGATGTGGGACGCGTGGGCGACCTACAGCGCGTCGGCGCAGTGCGTATTGTTCGAAGAGTCCCACCCCACGACCGACCCGAACGTCGACGCGTGGCGCAGCGAGGCGCTGAGCTACGCGACCTATCGCATCCTGCGTCACCGATTCGTCGGGTCGCCGGGCGGCCCCGTCGTCCTGCCGCACTACGACGCCCTGATGACCCAGCTGGGCTACCCGATCGGCAACACGACGACGACCGGCAACACGCCCGCGGCCATCGGCAACCGGATCGCCGCGACCGTGATCGCCTACGGCCTCGGCGACAACTCGAACGAGCTGGCGGACTACGCCAACGCGCACTACTTCCCGATCAACCCGCCGCTCTTGCCGGACTTCCCGGGGAACCCGACGTTCTTCTTCGCAGACCGCTGGCAGCCGTTGGCCCTGCAGTTCTTCGTCGGCCAGTCCGGGATCCCGATCCCCACCGGCTACCCCGACTTCCTCAGCCCCGAGTGGGGCGTGGTGACGCCGTTCGCGCTCTCGCAGACCGATCTCAAGGTCAACCAGCGCTACGCCAACGACTACTGGATCTACCACGACGCGGGCGCTCCGCCGCTGCTCGGCACCCAGACCGCACCGGACTACAAGTGGGGCTTCGAGATGGTCGCGGCGTGGTCGTCGCACCTCGACCCCGGCGACGGCGTCATGGTCGACGTCTCGCCCGCGTCGGTCGGCAACATCCCGCTGTCTTTGCTGCCAACAGACCTCAGCGGCTACGCGGGGTTCTACGACTTCGCGCAGGGCGGCGACCCGAGCCCCGGCTACGCGTCCAACCCCGTCACCGGCCAACCGTACGCGCCCCAAGTGGTGCCGCGCGGCGACTACACGCGCGTGCTCGCGGAGTTCTGGGCCGACGGCCCCGACTCCGAGACGCCGCCGGGTCACTGGTTCACGATCTTCAACTACGTCTCCGACAATCCCCTGCTGTCCAAGCAGATCGGCGGCGCAGGGCCGGTCGTCAACGACCTCGAGTGGGACGTAAAGGGCTACCTGGCGCTGGGTGGCGCGATGCACGACGCCGCCATCACGGCCTGGAGCCACAAGGGCTGGTACGACTACCCGCGCCCGATCAGCGCGCTGCGCTACATGGGGGACCGCTACAACCTCAACCCGGCCGACCCCAACGCGATCACCCTGCACCCCGGCCTGATCGAGGAGGTCACGGCCGCGACCACGGCGCCGGGTCAGCGGCACGCGCACCTGTTCGGCAGCGAGGGCAAGGTCGCGGTCTACGCGTGGCGCGGGCCGACCTACATCACCGACCCGACCACCGACGTGGCGGGCGTAGGCTGGATCCTGCTCGAGAACTGGTGGCCGTATCAGCGGCCGAGCTTCGTGACGCCGCCGTTCGCAGGCTACGTCTCGGGGCACAGCACCTACAGCCGCGCGGCGGCCGTCATCATGGACCGCTTCACCGGCTCGCCGTACTTCCCGGGCGGGCTGGGAGAGTTCGTCTGCCCGCAAGACCAGTTCCTGGTGTTCGAAGACGGCCCGAGCGTGACCGTCACGCTGCAGTGGGCCAGCTACTACGACGCGTCCGACCAGTGCTCGCTGTCGCGCATCTGGGGCGGCATCCACCCCCCGTGCGACGACATCCCCGGTCGCCTGATCGGCCAGACTGTCGGCGACGACGCCTACGATCGCGCCGAGCAGATTTGGGCAGGCTCCGCGCCGCCGCTCGCGGACTACCGGACGACGGGCTTCGGCTGCATCAGCTCTACGGGCACGGCGCTCGGGCTGCGCGGCGTGCCGAGCGCTCGCCCGGTCCTCGGCTCGACGATGGCCGTCGAGGTGATCGGGGTGCCCGGCGCCAACCAGGTCGTGCTGCTGATGGTCGGCACCTCCGGCTTCTCGCCGGCGATCGACCTCACCGCGATCGGAATGCCCGGCTGCGTGATCGGCGTCAACCCGATCGAGGTGGTCCCGCTGCTGCCTTCGGCCGGGACGGCGCCGTGGTCGCTCGCGATCCCCAACGTCGCGCCGCTCGCAGGCACGACGGTGTGGCACCAGGCCCTCGCGCTGGACCCTGCCGCGAACGCCGCCGGACTGATCACGTCGGACGTCGGACAGGGCGTCGTCGGACGCTAGGATCGAGGGCGATGCTCGCCCTCGGTCTCTCGGTCGCGATCGCGCTGCATGCAGCACCTCCGCAAGCTCCGCCGGCGCCGGCCCGCGCCGACCTCGACGCGTGGCGCGACCACCTTGCGCCCAAAGAGCAAGAAGAGCGCTGGCGGTCGATCCCGTGGGCAGCGACGCTCGGCGACGGGCTCGCAGCGGCCGCGCGCACCGAGCGGCCGCTGCTGCTCTGGTTGATGAACGGCCACCCGCTCGGCTGCACTTGAGGCAACGGGGTCGTGGGCAGACGGTCCGTCTGGTCCGACGAGCGGGTCATCGCAGCGACCGCCGCGTTCGCGACGGCGGCCGACGAGGTCTGGCGGCTGCAGCGCGACCAAGACCCCGAGTGCCGGTGGTTTCGGCAGGCCGCGCGCGGCACGCCCGAGCCCGTCGCCGGCTCGATGCAGGGCACCTACGTGTTCACCCCGGATGGCGAGCTGTTGGGGCGGCTGAACTCGACCGACCCGGCGCGCGTGCTCGCGATGCTGGATCGGGCGCTGGCGCGGTGGCGCGCGCTGCCCAATTCCCGCCGAGCGTCACGTCCCGCCCCCGAGGCCCGGCCGCGCCACCGGTGGGAGGACAGCTGCCCTGACGACGGGCTCGTGCTCGAGCGCTTCGCGCGCGACGTGGGCGCCACGCCGACAGGGCCTGCGGCGACGCCGGTCAACCGCGACACGGTCTGGTTCTCCGCCGCCGAGCTACGGGGCTTGCTGCCAGCGCGCGGCGAGGTCGGCGCGACGCGCACAGTCGCACCTGCGCTCGGCGAGCGGCTCGCGCGGTTCGCGTTCGTCGACAACGTGCGCGGTCAGACCCTGCCCTTCTCGCGCGCGAGCGTGCGCGCGGCGCGGCTCAGCAGCGAGGTGGTCGCGGTCGAGGCGGGCCGGTGGACGCTGCGCCTGACGGGCGAGACGAACGCTGCGACCGACGGCAACGACCCCGGCGAGGGCTACTGGCGACCGAAGCGGCCGTGGCCCCGCAGCGTGCGCACGCGCGTCGTCGGCGAGGCGACGTGGGATCCCGAGGCGCGCCGCTTCGACCGCTTCGAGCTGGTCGCCGTCGGGACGCGGACCGGACGCACGACGTTCAACGGCCGCGCGCGCGAGGAACAGGGCAGCGAACACCGCATCGGCTTCCTGCTGCGCGTCGCGCCGCCCGGCGACCGCGTCGCCCCGACGTTCGTCAACCTCTACGACGTCCCCTGGATCAAGACGCCGTAGGCAGCGCCGGGCTGCCGGCGTCGCGGATGCGATCCGTCGCCGCGACGAGCTGCGCGGTGATCCCTGGCTCGTGCGAGCTGTGTCCGGCGTCGTCGACCACCGCGAGCGACGACTCCGGCCACGCCCGGTGCAGGTCGACCGCCGACTTGATCGGGCAGATGATGTCGTAGCGCCCCTGCACGATGAAGGCCGGGATGTCGCGCACCCGGTCGACCTGCTGCAGCAGCCGGTCGTCCGGCGTGAAGCGGCAGTTGCGGAAGTAGTGCGCCTCGAGGCGCGCGATCGCCCAAGCGACGTCCGGGTCCTCGAAGTGCGAGAGGAACTCCGGGTTGGAGCGCAACGTGCAGCTCGCGCCCTCGTAGATCGACCAGCGCATTGCCGCTGCGAGCGCGACCTCGCGCGAGGGATCGTTCAGCCGACGCCAGTAGGCCTCGAGCAGGTCGTCGCGCTCGTGCGCGTCGACGTGGCCGGCGAACTCCTCCCAGCGCTCGGGCTGGATGTGTCGCATGCCGTAGAGCCACCAGTCGAGCTCCCACTGCTGCACCATCCAGATGCCGCGCAGCGTCAGCGAGCGGCACCGCTCCGGGTGCGCCTGCGCGTAGGCCAACGACAGCGTGCTCCCCCAGGAGCCGCCGAAGACGTGCCACGAGTCGAGGCCGAGGTGATCACGCAGCCGCTCGTAGTCGGCGATCAGGTGCTCGGTGGTGTTGTCCTCCAGCTCACCCAGCGGGCGCGAGCGGCCGCAGCCGCGCTGGTCGAGCAGCACGATCCGGAAGTGCTCCGGGTCGAAGAAGCGGCGGTCCGTCGGGCCGCTGCCCGCCCCGGGGCCGCCGTGGACGAACAGGATCGGCTCGCCGTCGGGGTTGCCGCACTGCTCCCAGTAGACCGTGTGCAGGGAATCGACGGCGAGCTCGCCGCGCGCGAACGGCTCGATCTCAGGGTAGAAGTGCTGGTTGGCCACCGACGCAGCGTAGCCGGGCGCCGCCGCGAGCGCGGGCACGGACGCCGTTTTGGCCGCCCTGTGTAAGAGGCACCCCCGCTGTCGTTGCGGTGCTGCCGCATCCGCTATCATCCACGCGCCATGAGTCGATCCCTCTGCACCCTCGCCGCGCTGGCGCTCACCGCCGCGCTCGGCGCGCAGGACGCGCCTGCAGCGCAGCCGCCCGGCGCGCCCCCCGCTGCCGAGGTGTCGGCCGAGCGGCTCCGCGAGATCTTCGCCGGCGGCGAGCCCGAGAGCGTGGCCGAGCTGGCCGCCATGCAGGCCCACGTGCAGCAGCTGATCCAGCGCGTGCTGCCGGCGACGGTCTCGCTGCCGGGCGCGAGCGGCGTCTTGGTCGAGCGCGACGGCGCGCCGTACCTGCTGTGCGCCGCGCACGTGACGCTGGCCGCGGACAAGGCGATCCGGATCCGCATGACCGACGGCCGCCGGCTGACCGGGACCTCGCTGGGCGCCAACCACCGCAGCGACGTCAGCTTGGTCCGCGTCGACAGCGACGACGACCTGCCCGCCGTCGCGATCGGCAAGTCCGCCGAGCTCGCCCGCGGGCAGTGGGTGCTGATGCTGGGACACCCCAGCGGTCGAAAGCAGGGCCGCACCGCGCCCGCGCGCCTCGGCCGCGTGCTGCGCGTCCCTGAGAGCGGCTACCTCGTCACCGACTGCACGATGCAGGGCGGCGACTCCGGCGGCCCGCTGTTCGACATGGACGGCCGCGTCGTCGGGATCAACAGCCGCATCAGCGGCAACCTCGCGATGAACATGCACGCCCCCGTCGACGCGCTGATGGCAGAGTGGCACGAGCTGCTCGACGGCAAGGTCACCGAGTCCCGCCGCCGGCGGGGCAGAGCACGCCTGGGCTTCGGCTCGCCCCTGACCTACGGGGAAGGCTGCCCCGTGTTCGGCGACGTGCCCGCGGACAGCGCCGCCCAGAAGGCCGGCCTCCGCGCCGGCGACCGGCTGTTCGAGATCGACGGCAACGACATCGAGACGCGCCGCGACGTCCTGCGGATCCTGCGCGAGCTCCGCGCCGGCGACAAGGTGGCGGTGGTGGTCGAGCGCGACGGCAAGGGCGTCGAGCTCGAGCTCGAGCTGGTCCAGGAGACGCAGCGATGAACGCGACGCGGACACCTCCCGCCGCGCTGCTCGCGGCGCTCATGGCCCTCGCGGCTGGCGCAGCTGCGCCCGCGCAGAGCATCCGCAACCTCACCCAGAGCGAGGCCGTGCGCAAGCTGTGGCGGCCGATCGTCGCCGCGACCAACAAGAGCGTCGTCGAGGTCTGCGTCGACGAGCGCGCGATGGTGCTCGGCACGGTCGTCGGCCCCGACCTCGTGCTGACCAAACTCAGCGAGCTCGTCGTGGACGCCGAAGACGGCGCGGCCGCGCCCGCGCTCTCGGTGGACCTCGGCACCCGTTCGTGGCCCTGCGACCAGGTCGGCGTCGACCGCCCGTCGGACCTCGCGCTGCTGCGCGTTCGAGGCGCCGAGCTGACGCCGGTGCGCTGGAGCGACGAGGAGCCGAAGCCGGGCACGTTCCTCGCCAGCGTCGACGGCAGCGAGGCGCCCTTCGGCGTCGGCATCCTGGCCGCCGCTCCCTACGTGCACACGGTCCCGCGGGCGTTCCTCGGGATCCGCTTCGCCAACCCCAACGGCGGCGCCGCCGAGATCGACGAAGCCGTCGAGCACGGCGCGGCGCGCGCCGCCGGGCTGCGCAGCGGCGACGTCATCGTGGGCTTCGGCGAGGTCGACATCGAGGACACCGACCAGCTGCGCGCGGCCATCGTCGCGTGCAAGCCCGGCGACGCCGTCGAGGTCACGGTGCGGCGAGGCGAAGAGACCCGGCGCTTCGACGTCGTGCTCGGCACCAACTCGAGCCCGGTCCGCTCGGATCAGGAGTCCGTCTGGGGCGAGCTGAGCGACGTGCGCAGCGGCTTCCAGCGCGTCCTGCAGCACGACACCGTGCTCAAGCCCGAGGACTGCGGCGGCCCGATCGTCGACCTGAGCGGACGCGTGGTCGGCGTCAACGTGGCGCGGGCCGGGCGCATCGAGACGCTCGCCATCCCGGCGAAGGAAGCGCAGGCGCTCGTCGAGCGCCTGCGCAAGGCCGCCGCGCCCCGCTGAGCGCGGCCGCGGCGCGGTTCCGGGCGCGCGCTGGCTACAGGCCGAGGATCGCCCTGGCGGCGTCGGAGCTGACCAGGCCGATGTTGTTGGCGGCCAGGTCCCGCACGACCCACTGGTAGAAGACCTCGAGGCCCTCCAGCGCAGCCGTGTTGGGCACGCTGATCGTGCTGCTCGCAGCGCCCGCCGAGTTGGTGAACGCCAGCGTGGTCAGGTCGGCCGAGACCAGCAGGTCACAGCCGGGCGCGCCGGGGATCGGAGTCGGCAGCGGGATGCCGCTGTAGGTCTGATCCGAGAGGCCCTGGACCAGCACCGCGAAGGCCGTCGGCTTGGCGTCGGCGATGTCGACGTCGAAGCTCGAGCCGAGCACCGGCCGGCCGGTGTTGCCCATCGCGGGCACCAGGTAGTCCGGCGTGCAGTTGATCACGAACGACGGGCGCAGGACCTGCACGACCCACGGGCTGGTGTTGTTCGGCCGCGCGTAGGCGACGTTGAACTGGCCGATCGTCAGCTCGGGCAGGTAGACGTCGAGCGCCGACGTGTCGATCCCGATGTAGCACGCGTTGAGCACCGGAACCGGCGCCGCGAACGTCGCGCGGTAGAAGCCCGGCGTGCCACCGATCGTGATCGTGGTCGTAGCGACCGGCGCCGCGCCCGGCGTGTTGCCGACGTAGAGCCGCGCAGGCACGGTGACCGTCCCGCCGCTGACCGAAGACGTGAACACGTCGAAGCTCTCGATCTCGTGGGCCCCGCTCAGGCTGACCCGCAGGACGACCTCGTCGGCGCGCGTCGCGTTGGTCAGCAGGCCGCCGGCGGCGTTCCACTGCTGGCACGGCGGCGCCGGGATCGGGGTCGACCCCTCACAGCCCGCGCCGAACGCCGTGAAGCTGGCGAAGGTCACGGTCGAGCCCGTGCCGCCGGTGACCACGAGGCCGTAGTCGGCGTCGACCGCCGGGGTCTCGACGTGGTTGTCGGCGACGATCGAAGAGGCGAGCACCTCGACGTTCCAGGTGCCCGGCGTCGGGTTCTGGACGAACACACACTCGATCGAGTTGACCGTGTCCTCCGCGCCGCCCGTCGTCGACCAAACGCCGCTCTCGAGGTTGTGGTTGCCCCAGTAGACGACGCCCGTAGGCGAGGTCACGCGCAGCGAGAGGTTGTTGACCAGCTGCTGGGCTGCGGCGGGGTTGCCGGCCGGCTCGCTCCAGTTGAGGCAGGCCTTGAAGGCGGGCTCGCCGGGCCCGACCGCGATCGGGTGCGAGCGCACGACGCCCTGCGTCAGCACGTCGGTCTCGTCGACGATGAACGTCTTGCCGCGCATGTCCCACATCTTGCGCAGGTCCGGGAAGCCCCATCCCTGGTGCTCGCGGCGGTTGTCCGAGCTCGTCGCGGAGAACGTGTACTGGGCCGCGCTCACGACTTGGAGGGCCTTCAGCGTCGGGAAGTGCGGCCGGTTCTCGTGCGAGGTGCCGCCGGGGACGCGGAGCGAGTTGCCGAATGCGCCGAAGCCCGGGACCACCTCGTCGGTGAACATCTGGATGGCGATCGTGTTGTGCCCGGCGACGATCGGCGTCGCGCCCGACGTCCCGCCGAAGCTGCCGTACCAGTTGTTCGACGAGTAGCCCGAGTTGCCGGTGCGGTCCGACGTGCCGATGCCGTCGTAGTAGGCGCAGAGCGTCGGCTTGATGCGGCCGTCCGAGGCCGGCCCCGTCGAGGCGTTCCCGGCGAGCCACGAGTCGTCGGACGCGACGCTGTTGTTGCCGTGCGCGACGCCGCCGATCGAGAACACGTTCTTGGCCCAGGCCTGCGGACGCGAGTCCTGATTGCCGGCGTTCGACTGCGACTGCGTCCAGGCGAGGTCGTGGTCGAACACGATGTCGTCCGAGTCCGCTGAGATCGAGGTGTAGTTGAAGGTCCGCGCGTTGCCCCACGACGCGGTCGTGTGGCTGACGTTGTGGATGTTCACGA
>CAZTQF010000005.1:0-18651 GCA_964615255.1 uncultured candidatus Brocadiaceae bacterium
TTTGATAGCTAGGAGGGGGCGTTATGTATGGCGTTTTGAAAGCGGGCGGAGGCGACGCCCGTGCGTATGGGTGCGCTTGCCCGTCACAACGAACCCCTCTGAATCATGGCAGCCAAGAAGGCAAATCCCGGCTTCGACTTCATCATCGCCGCGCTCAAGAAGGACCCCAAGGCCACCTACAAGGACATCGCGGCGGCCGCTGCGAAGAAGAAGCTGAAGGTCTTCCCGATCATGTTCGGCCGCGCCCAGGCGATGCTCGGCATCGTCAAGCAGGCCAAGCGCGGCGACGGCAAGGCCAAGAAGGCCAAGGCTGCCAAGGCTGCCAAGGCTGCCAAGGCGGCGCCCGCCAAGCGCGGCCCGGGTCGGCCGCGCAAGAACGCGGCGCCGGCGCTCGACGGTTCGCTCGAAGGCATCGTCGCGGCCGTGAAGAGCAGCGAGCAGGCCAAGGCCCGCTACCGCGGCGCGCTCGAGAAGATCCAGGCGATCCTGGCCGACGCGCTCGACGACTAGCCGTCCGAGCGTCCGATTCTCAGCGCAGAGGATCTGTGAGCAACGGATCGCCCGGCGCGCGCGCCGGGCTCAGGCGGTCAAGCTGCGCCAGTGCGGACCGTCCCGCTCCACGATCCGTTCGCGGAGGTGCTCGCCGAACAGCGGCAGCAACCGCTGCGTGGACGGCGCGGCAGGCATGGTCGCGCCGTCGAAGTGCGTCACCGGCGACATGTCGCGCAGCGTGCTGCACAGGAACATCTCCTCGGCGCGCTGCAGGTCCTCGCGACGGAGCTTGCGCTCCTCGACGGCTTCTCCCGCCTGATGCAGGAACTCCAGCAGCAGCCCGCGGGTGATGCCCGCGAGGATGCCCGCGTCGAGCGGCGGCGTGCACCAGACTCCGTCCAGCCGGACGAACAGGTTGGAGGTCGAGGCCTCGGTGACCCAGCCGTCGGCGTTGAGCATCACGCAGTCGGTCGCGCCGCGCGCCTTGGCCTCGGCGAGGCCGAGCACGTTGTTGAGGTAGTTGCCGCTCTTCGCCGCGGGGTCGAGCGCCCGGCGGTCGTTGCGGAGGCGCTCGACGAGGCCGAGGTGTACGGGCACACCCGTCAACAGCGCCAGCGGCCGCACCAGCACGACCCAGCACGGCGGGCGGGTGGCGTAGGCGAGGTCGATGTTGGGGGCCTCGCCCGCGCCGCGGGTGACGACGAGGCGCACGTAGCTGTCGCCGTGGTCGGCCGCTTCCAAGGTGGCCTGGATCCGGCGGGCCACCGTCGCCTCGTCCAGGTCGAGCTCCATCTGCAGCCCGGCCGCCGACGCTCGGAGGCGCGCCCAGTGCTCGATCCACGTCAGCGGCACGCCGTCGTGGGTGCGGACGACCTCGTAGACCGAGTCGCCGAACAAAAAGCCCCGGTCGAGCACGGGCACCCGCCCGTCGGCCTCTTCGGACAGCACGCCGTCGATGTTGCACAGGTTCGCCATGGCTGGCGCGGATGGTAAGCTCCCGCCACGGCATGTGCGGCTTCATCTCGATCTTCGGGCCTCCTGATTCGGACACGATTCACGACGTCATCAACGGCCTCGTCGCCATCCAGCACCGCGGCCAGGACGCCGCCGGCGCTGTGACCTTCAACGGCAAGTTCCAGGCGAAGAAGGGTCTCGGGCTGGTGCGCGAGGTCTTCTCGGACAAGCACCTGCAGCGCCTGCGCGGCAACCTCGCGGTGGGCCATGTGCGCTACCCGACGGTGGGTCTCGGCGAGGACACCGACGTGCAGCCGTTCTGGCTCGACTACCCGCTGGGCGTCGCCATGGCGCACAACGGCAACGTCACCAACTTCCACGAGCTCAAGCGCACCTACTTCAACGAGCGCAACATCCCGCTCGGCAGCAACTGCGACCTCGAGGTCGCGCTCTACGTGTTCGCCGACGCGCTGATCCGCCGCCAGGCGGAGCAGGTCGGCATCGAGGACGTGCAGGCCGGCGTCGCCGAGGTCTTCGAGAAGGTCAAGGGCGCTTACAGCGTCGTCGGCATCACGAGCCAGGGGATGTATGCGTTCCGCGACCCGTTCGGGATCAAGCCCTGCATCTTCGGCAAGCGCGAGACCGACGAAGGCACCTACTACGCCGTGGCCAGCGAGTCGGTCGTGCTCGACGTCGCGGGCTACGAGATCGTGCGCGACCTCGACGCCGGCGAGATGCTCTGGATCGGCCCCGATCGGGTGCCGCACTTCCGCAAGGTCAGCGCCAAGCCGCACCGGCCGTGCATCTTCGAATACGTCTACTTCGCGCGGCCCGACACGTTCCTCGACGGGACCTCCGTCTACGAGGCGCGCATGGAGATGGGCCGCCGAATGGCCCACCGCTTCCAGCAGACCGGCCTCGAGGCCGACGTCGTGATCCCGGTGCCGGAGTCAGCGCGGACGGCCGCGCAGACCATGGCCGAGGAGCTGGGCCTCCGCTGCCGCGAGGGCTTCGTCAAGAACCGCTACGTCGGCCGCACGTTCATCATGCCCAACGACAAGGCGCGCCAGGCGACCATCCGCGCCAAGCTCAACCCGATCCGCTCGGAGTTCGAGGGCAAGCGCGTGATCATCATGGACGACTCGATCGTGCGCGGGAACACGAGCCGTCACATGGTCCGGATCGCGCGCGACATGGGCGCGGCCAAGGTCTACTTCGCGAGCTACTCGCCGCCGCTCAAGTTCCCGTGCTTCTACGGCATCGACATGTCGTCGAAGCGGGACTTCATCGCCCGCGACCGCTCCGACGAGATGATCGCGCAGGAGATCGGCGCGGACGCCGTCGTCTACCAGTCGGTGGAGCAGATGGAGGAGGCGGTGCGCGCCGCTGGCAACGGCGACCTGCAGTTCTGCAAGGGCTGCTTCGAGGGCAGCTACCCGACGGGTGACATCACCGAGGCGATGATCGAAGACATCGAGCAGGACCGCGTCGCCGCCGGCAGCGCGACCTGACGTCGCCGCGACCCGCAAGACGCCGCCCTTGCCGGCGGTCGGCGCGGGTCCTAACGCTGCGATCCGAACCATGATTCAGCTCTACTTCGACCCGATCTGCCCGTTCTGCGTGCGCGTCCTCGACCACCTCGCGGCGCGCGGTGTCGCCTACGAGGCCAAGCAGATCTCGCTGTCCGCCTCCTCACAGACGCGCGACGAGCTGATCGCGCTCGGCGGCAAGTCCCAGGTGCCGTTCCTGCGCGACCCCGAGCGGGACGTGCAGATGTACGAGAGCGCCGACATCATCGCCTACGTCGACGAGCACTACGGCGGCTAGGTGGGGGACGTGAACGCCGCTGCCGACCCGCCCGCGCTCCGCATCCGCGGGCTGCGCAAGACCTACGGCAACGGCGTCGAGGCCTTGAAGGGGATCGATCTGGAGGTCTCTGGCGGCGAGTTCTTCGGCCTGCTCGGCCCCAACGGCGCTGGGAAGTCGACGACGATCGGGGTCGTCACGTCGCTGGTGAACCGCAGCGGCGGCGCCGTCGAGGTCTTCGGCGTCGACACGGAGCGCGACCCGGAGGGCGCCAAGCGGCTGCTCGGCGTCGTGCCGCAGGAGCTCAACCTCAACCAGTTCGAGCAGCCGCTGCAGATCGTCACCCAGCAGGCCGGCTACTACGGCATCCCGTGGCGCGAGGCGCGCGAGCGGGCCGGCGAGTGCCTGCGCTGGATGGGGCTCTGGGAGAAGCGCGGCGCCATGACGCGCTCGCTGTCGGGCGGCATGAAGCGCCGCCTGATGATCGC
This sequence comes from uncultured candidatus Brocadiaceae bacterium, assembly GCA_964615255.1. Classification (GTDB taxonomy): domain Bacteria; phylum Planctomycetota; class UBA1135; order UBA1135; family UBA2386. The sequence continues at coordinate 3,741 of CAZTQF010000005.1, forward strand.
GCGCGCGCTCGTGCACGGCCCGCGCCTGCTGATCCTCGACGAGCCGACCGCGGGCGTCGACATCGAGATCCGGCGGGCGACCTGGGACCTGCTCGAGGAGATCAACGCCGCGGGCACGACGATCATCCTGACGACGCACTACCTCGAGGAAGCCGAGGCGCTCTGTCGTCGAATCGCGATCATCGACGGCGGCACGATCGTGCAGGACACCGACACGCGCTCCCTGCTTGCGCAGCTCGCCGTCGAGACCTTCGTGCTCGACCCGGCAGAGCCGCTCGCGAGCGCGCCGGCGCTCGACGGCTACCGCACCCGCGCGCGCGACGACGGCTCCTTCGAGGTCGAGGTGGCGCGCACGTCGAGCATGAACGAGCTGTTCGCGCAGCTCGGCGCGGCCGGCGTGACGGTGCGCTCGATGCGCAACAAGGCCAACCGCCTGGAGGAGCTCTTCCTCCGCCTGGTGGAAGCCGGGGAGGAGGGCTCGTGAGCAGCGGCGCGACCGACCCGGGACGCGGTCCGATGGCGCGCCTCCAGCCCATCGCCGGACACGAGCGCTCCCGCCTCCAGGAGGCCTGGGTCGGCTTCGTCACGGTGGTGCGCCGGGAGGTCCAGCGGGTGCTTCGCATCTGGCCCCAGACGCTGCTGCCGCCGGTGATCACGACGAGCCTCTACTTCGTCATCTTCGGGCCCGTGCTGGGCGACCGGATCGGGCAGATGGAAGGGGTCAGCTACCTGCAGTACGTCACGCCTGGCCTGATCATGATGGCGGTGCTGACGAACTCGTACCAGAACGTCGTGTCGTCGCTGTTCGGCGCGAAGTTCCAGAGCCATATCGAGGAGATGCTGGTGTCGCCGATGTCCCCGCACGCGATCCTGCTGGGCTACGCCGCAGGGGGCGTGTTCCGCGGGGTCGCCATCGGCGTGATCGTGGCGGTGATCTCGGTGCTGTTCGTCGACCTGCCGATCGCGCACCCCCTCGCGACGGTCTTCGTGGCGCTGTTGACCTCGATCGCGTTCGCCTTCGGCGGCTTCATCAACGCCATGGTCGCGCGCAACTTCGATGACATCTCGATCGTGCCGACCTTCGTGCTGACGCCGCTGACGATGCTGGGCGGGGTGTTCTACTCGGTCGAGCTGCTCGGGGAGCCGTGGCGGAGCGTCTCCTACGCCAACCCGATCCTCTACATGGTCAACGCGTTCCGGCACGCGATCCTCGGACGCTCGGATCTGCCGGTGGCCATGGCGGGCGGCGTGCTGGCGCTGTTCATCGTCGGCTTCTACCTGGTCGCGATCGCCATGCTCCGGCGCGGCGTCGGGGTCCGGAGTTGAGCCGGGTGGACGGCTCCCGCAGCGAGGACCGCCTGCTCCTCAAGGGGCTGGAGGAGGAGGTCTACGTCGGCACGCCGGACGCCGACATCGTGCCGCTCTCGCACCGCATCGCGGCGGACCTCTCGGGGTTTGTCACCGAGCCGGACTCGCGCAACGTCGAGTACATCACCGCCCCCTACCGCAGCTATCGGACGATGCTGGACCGGCTGATGACGCAGCGCTGCCGGCTGCGTCGCTACGTCCAGGAGCTCGGCGGCTACACGCTGATCCCGGGCAGCACGCTCTCGCTGGTGGAGGACGACGAGTTCGTGATCTCGAATCCGAACAATCCGTACTACCGCTACATCCGGGACACGTACGGCACCTCGGTCGTGACGGCGAGCACCCACATCAACATCGGGATCTCCGACCCGGAGCTGCTGATCCGCGCCTATCGGCTGCTGCGGGCCGAGGCTTCGATGTACCTCGCGCTGACGGCCAACTCCCCGTTCTTGGGCGGCCGCCCCACCGGCGCCCACTCGACCCGCTGGCGCGTGTTCCCGCCGACACCTGCGGTGACGCCGTTCTTCGTCGATCACGCGCACTTCCGAAGCTGGGTCGCAGGGCAGCTCGAGCGGGGGGTGATGTTCAACCCGCGCCATCTGTGGCTGTCGATCCGGCCCAACGGGCAGGGGACCCCGCACGTCCTGGAGCGGCTCGAGCTGCGCATCTGCGACCGCATCGCCAAGCCGCGCGACATCGGCGCGGTCGTCGCGCTGATGGAGGCGCGGGTGCGGCAGTCGCTCGAGGACCCCGACCTCGATCCGTTGCGCACGCGGAGCGAGGAAGAGCTGCAGCAGATCTGCGCCGACAACGAGCGCCGCGCCGCCGAGGCGAGCCTCGACGCGACCGTCACCGACTGGCGGACGGGTGACGAGGTGCCGATGCGCGGCTGGATCGAGGACTGCTGGCGCGCGTGCACCCCGACCGCGGAGGCCTGCGGTTTCGGTGAGTTCCTCGCGCCGATCGGCGCGCTCTTGGCCGAGGGCAACCTGGCGCAGCAGTGGTTGACCCAGGTCGCCGCAGGACGCACGCCGCGCGAGGTGCTGCGCGAGGCGATCGTCGAGCTCACCGAGATCGATCGCCGCTACGATCCCGACTGCCCGGCTGCCGTGTCCTAGCGCACGCATCCTCGTCCGTCACCATGCGCCACCTGTTCATCCTCGACCCGCTCGACCGTCTGCACGTGGACGGGGACACGTCGATCGCGTTCATCCGCGAGGCCTGGCGCCGCGGGCACACCGTCGAGACCTGCGAGGTGGGCGACCTCGGCCAGCGTGACGGGGCGCCGTTCGTGCGCGCCGCGGTGACGTCTGCCGGCGAGCGCGCGTGGGCCGAGGTCGAAGCGGCGCGGATCGCGCCGCTGTCCGGCTACGACGCCGTCTGGATGCGCAAGGACCCGCCGCTGGACGACGCGTACCTGTTCGCGACGCTGCTGATGTCCCGGGCGCACGGCCCGGTGATGGTCAACGACCCGGCAGCGCTCCGCGACGAGAACGAGAAGCTGTTCGCGCTGGAGTTTCCGGAGCTGTGTCCGACCACGCTGGTGAGCCGCGACGTCCAGGACCTGCTCGCCTTCCGCGACGAGCTCGGCGGCGAGATGATCGTCAAGCCGCTCGACGGCAACGGCGGCCGCGACGTCTTCCACATCACCCGCGGGGACCGCAACGCGCGCGCCATCGTCGAGGCCGGCACCGACCACGGCCGGCGCCTGCTGATGGCGCAGCAGTACCTGCCCGCCGTCCGCGACGGGGACAAGCGCATCATCCTGATCGAGGGCGAGCCGGCGGGGGCCGTGCTCAGGATCCCTGCGGCCGACGACGCGCGCGCCAACCTGCACGTCGGCGGCCGCGCCGAGCACGCCGAGCTGTCCGATCGGGACCGCGAGATCTGCGCGCGCATCGGCCCGCGCCTCTGCGAGAAGGGCGTCGTCTTCGCTGGCATCGACGTGCTCGGCGCGCACCTGACCGAGATCAACATCACCAGCCCGACCGGCGTCCGCGAAATCCGTGAGCTGAGCGGCGTGGCGCTGGAGCGGCAGGTCCTCGACGCCGTGGAGGCGCGCCGCCGCCCATGATCGTCGAGCGCCTCTGGGTCGGGAACCGGCTGCGGAACTACAACTACCTGGTGGCCTGCGAGCGCTCGGGCCAGGCGCTGCTGATCGACCCGCTCGACCACGCCGCGTGCCTGCGCCTCGCGTCGGAGCGCGGCTATGACGTCACCCACGTGCTCAACACACACGAGCACAGAGACCACATCGGCGGCAACGCCCGGGTCGTCGCCGCGACCTGCGCGTCGCTGATCGCGCACCACAACGCGGACATCGCCGGCGTCGACCGGCGCGTCGGCGCGGGCGACGTCGTCCGCATCGGGTCGACGGTCGAGCTCGCCTGCCTCGATACGCCGGGTCACACCATGAGCCACGTGTGCCTGCTCGCGCGCCGGGGTGAGTCCGCCCTGTTCTCCGGCGACACCCTCTTCAACGCGGGCGCCGGGAACTGCCACAACGGCGGCGACCCCGAGGTGCTCTACGAGACGTTCGCGCGGCAGCTCGCGCCGCTCGCCGACGACGTGCGCCTCTACCCGGGCCACGACTACCTCGTGGGCAACCTGCGGTTCACGCTCGACCGGGAGCCCGACAACGCCGCCGCCGCGGCGCGGCTGGCGGCTGTCGAGGGGCGCGACGGCGCCGCGGCGCCGGTGCTGACGCTGGGCGAGGAGCGGCAGGTGAACACGTTCTTTCGGCTGGACAGCCCGGGCGTCATCTCGGGCGTCCGCGCCGCGTTCGACGGCGTCCCGGCGCAGCCCGGCCAAAAGGACGTCTTCCTGTTGCTGCGGCAGCTCCGGAACCGCTGGTAGCGGGCGCACCTTGCGACCGAGGCGGGCCCGTCCTAGCTTGCCTGCCCCAGAAGCCGCCCATGCCGATGCACGCCCAAGAGATCGAAGCGCTGCTGCGCGCCCAGTTCCCTGACGCCGAGATTACGGTCGATGGAGACGACGGCATGCACATGGCCGCGACCGTGGTCGACGAGAGCTTCCGCGGCATGAACCGGGTCCAGCAGCAGCGCGCGGTGTACGCTGCCCTCAAGGGCAAGATGGACGGACCCGACGGGGAGCTGCACGCGCTGCAGCTGAGCACGCGCGCCCCCGACTAGACGACCGAACACCGAGACAAGAACACCGAGCCAGAGCACAGGACCCAGCGATGACCGACACCAACACCCAGATCAAGGAGACCGTCGAGGCCCACGACGTCGTGCTGTTCATGAAGGGCAACAAGCTGATGCCTCAGTGCGGCTTCTCCAGCCGCGTCGCCGGCATCCTCGGCGCCCTCACCGTCGCGTTCCACGACGTCAACGTGCTGGCCGACGAGGCCGTCCGCCAGGGCATCAAGGACTACTCCGACTGGCCGACGATCCCGCAGCTCTACGTGAAGGGCGAGTTCGTCGGCGGCTGCGACATCATCACGGAGATGACGCTCTCTGGGGAGCTGGACCAGCTCTTCGACAAGCACGGCGTCAGCTACGACAAGACGGCGGCCGAGCAGATCCGCGCGCAGAACAGCTGAGCGAAGCGGCGCGCTCAGATCTGCTTGTAGACCTTGGCGAGGCTCTCGCCGTGCACGTCGAGGCTCCACTCGCACAGGTGTCCGAACGGCGTGCAGCCGACCTCGTAGCCGCCGCCGCGAAGACGCGCTGCGAGCTCTTCGAGGAAGCCCTGCGCGAAATCCGGCGTCGCGCTGACCGCGCCCAGGTGCGTGAACGAGTGCAGCACGACGCGCCGGAGACCGCGCTTGTTGCAGAGCCACTTCGTGTGCTTGAGCGCGTGCTGGAGCGCGCGCTTGCGGGCTGCGTCGGGCTCGTCGAGCTGCTCGGCGTGGGCGAACACGACCACGCAGTCCGTCATCTCGTCGGCGACCTCTTCCAGGGCGCGCTCGTGGCTACGCCACCCGAACCGCTTCGCCTGAAAACAGAGCAGGCGCATCGACTCAGCCGCGCCTGCGCCTGCGCTGGCGCCACGTCGCCTCGTGGATCCGGCGCGATGCGTCGCGCGGCTCGGCCGCGACGTCGAGGTAGCGCGAGCCGGCGCGCTTGGAGAAGAACGTGAACACGTCGAGCAGCTGGGCGCCCTGGTCGGCGGCGACGACGTCGTGCACGTTGTCGCGGTTGCGGCCGAGGGTCGAGATGCGCCCGGGGAGGATCAGGTCGTCGCGGGTCTCCCGGATCAAGAACGTCTGGCCCGAGTCGAGCGCCGGCGGCGTGGCGACGAAGTCGTAGTTGCGCACGCGGGCCTCGCCGCCGATGCCCATGATCACGCCGTTGTAGTCGAGGTGGTCGTGGTGCGAGAAGCCCTTGCCCGGCTTGAGGTTGATCGTCATCGCCGCGAGCGGGAAGCGCTCGCCGTCGCGCTGGTGGCGCTTGCGGAAGGCCTGCATCGCCGCGCGCAGCGGCGCCTTTCTGTCGGCGATCCGGGTCATGGCCGCCGCGACGGTCATCAGGTAGGCGTCCTCGTCTTCGCCGCCGCTCGCGACGAGCCGCTTGGCGATCGGGTAGAGCTCTTCGAGGAAGGACGCGTAGTCGCGAGCGGAGCGCGGGGCCGCGGCGGCCGATCCCGCGGGGCCCTGGGCGCGCGGCGAGCGCCCGGCAAGCAGCGCTGCGACGCCCGCCGCCGAGAGCCAGAAGACGCGGCGGCGCTCGATGGTGACGCCGTCGGAGACCTCCTCTGGCCGATCACAGGGTGCATCGGTCACGACGCCCTCGTCGTCTCGTGCGTCGCAGAAGTAGCTCATCGTGGCATGGTAGCAGGCAGCGCCCGCCCTTGGACCGTCCGCGCGCGGCGGGTATGCCTGAGGCCGTGACGACCCCCTTCGACCCTGCGGCCGCCAAGGCCCGCCTCCTCGAGCTGGTGCGCGAGCGCGCCTACAAGGACGGCATCGACATCGTGCTCGCGTCCGGCAAGCGCTCCGACTTCTACATCAACGGCAAGAAGGTCTCGCTGCATCCCGAGGGCCTCTACCTGATCGGCATGCTGCTGCTCGACAAGCTCGAGAAGTACCCGGAGATCACCGCCGTCGGCGGCCTGACGCTGGGCGCAGACCCGCTGGCGAGCGCGGTCGCGTGCCTGTCGCACGTCACGGGGCGCGACCTCAAGGCGTTCCTCGTGCGCAAGGAGGCCAAGGGCCACGGCACGGGCTCGCGGATCGAGGGCGACCTGGAGCCGGGCGAGAAGGTGTGCGTCCTCGAGGACACGGTCACGACCGGCGGCTCGGCGCTCAAGGCGATCGACGCCGTCGTGGAGGCGGGCGCAGACCCGGTCGTGGTGATGGCGATCGCCGACCGTGAGGACCCGGACGCCGCGTCGTTCCGCGCCGCGCACCAGGTCGAGTGTCTCGTGACGCTGAGCGAGATCCGGGCCACGTGACCGGGCCGGCCGCGAGCCCGGACGTCGGCAAGCGCGCGGCCGCGATCGTGCCGGCCGCCGGCGTCGGCGCGCGGATGGGTCAGGACAAGGCGCTGCTCGATCTCGGCGGCGTGACCGCGATCCAGCGGGTCGTTGCGACCTGTCGGGCGGCGGGCGTCGACGAGGTGCTCGTCGTTCGGCGCGAGGACGCCGCGCCGCTGCCCGACGGGCTCGGGGTCTCGGTGGTGCAGACCAGCGGCCGGGGGGAGATGTCGGACAGCCTGCGCATGGCGTTGCTCAAGCTGCCGCGCGAGGCCGAGGTGGTGACGGTCTTCCCGGTCGACCACGCGCTGGTCGAGGCCGACACGGTCCTGGCGCTGCAGGCGAGGCTGCTGCGGGGCGACTGCTCGATCGCGCTGCCCCTCTTCCGCGATCGGCCAGGCCACCCCGCGGCGATGACGCGGGCCGTCTTCAACGAGATCGACCGCGACGGCTGCACGCTGCGCGACGTGATCCGGCGCGACGCGGACCGCGTCGCGGTCGTGCCGACGGCCAACCACTGGGTGCGCGCGGACCTCGACCGACCCGAGGACCTGCGCGCTGCCCGCTGTGCGCTCACGGGCGCGCCGTGGAGCACGGTCGCGCAGATGTTCCGCCATCGCAGCCACCGCGGCTACCGCCCCGACCCGGTCCCCGACGCGCAGCTCGAGCGGCTCGTGGACGCGGCGCGCCACGCGTCGACGTCGAGCTTCATCCAGGCCTACTCGGTCGTCGCCGTGCGCGACCGAGAGCTCAAGGCTACGTGTGCGCGGCTGTGCGGCGGGCAGCGCCACGTCGACGAAGCGCCGGTCTTCTTCGCGGTTTGCGCGGACCTGCACAAGATCGCGCGGGCCTGCGCCGACCACGGCACCGACGTCCGGGCCGACAGCTTCGAGCTGTTCCTGCAGACGACCGTCGACGCGGCGCTGCTCGGCCAGAACCTGCAGCTGGCGTGCGAAGCCGAGGGGCTGGGCGCGTGCATGATCGGCGGCGCGCGCAACCACCCGGTCGAGCTCGCGCGGGCGCTCGAGCTGCCGCCGCGGTGCTTCGTCGTCTTCGGCATGACCGTCGGCGAGGCCGCGGACGAGCCGCCGCCGCGCGGCCGCATGCCGCTGTCGGGCGTGCTGCACTGGAACCGCTACGACGGCTCGGACCTGGGCGAGGTGCTGAAGGACGCGGACGAAGCGATGCGCGACTGGGCGCGGCGGTGCAACGCCGCGGGCGGCTACGGCGGGCGTCCGGTCAGCGAGCAGAAAGGCTGGGCCGACCGCATGGCGAAGCTGTGGGGCGGCGAGAGCGCCTACGCGGCGGCGCGGCGTGCGCTGCGCGACGAGCTGCGTGAGCTCGGCTTCGAGCTGTAGGAAGGCGCGCGCTCAGCGGTGCACGCCAGGGGCTTCGACGCCGGTCTTCTCGACCCACTCGACGTACGAGCCGGGGTACCTGTCGGGCGCGCCGCCGGCCGCGCAGGCGCTGACGTCGAGCACGCGGTTGGCGAGCCCGCGCAGGAACGTGCGGTCGTGGGAGACGAACAGCATCGTGCCCTCGAACTTCTCCAGGGTCTGCACCAGCATCTGCTTGGTGTCGAGGTCGAGGTGGTTGGTCGGCTCGTCGAGCACCAGGAAGTTGGGCGGATCGAACAGCATCAGCGCGAGCACCAGCCGCGACTTCTCGCCGCCGCTCAGGTTGGCGATCCGCTTGTCGTGGTCGTCGCCGCTGAACCCGAACGCGCCGAGCAGCGTGCGCTTCACGCCCACCGACTCCAGGTGGAACTGCTGGTCGACCTGCTCGTAGATCGTCAGCTCGGGGTCGAGGAGATCGAGCGACTGCTGCGCGAAGTAGCCCATCTTGACGCTGCCGAGCTTCACGTCGCCGCCGTCGGGGGCGAGGTGGCCGGCGACCATCTTCAGCAGCGTGGTCTTGCCCGAGCCGTTCTGCCCCATGACGCACCAGCGCTCGCCGCGCTGGACCTCGAAGTCGAGGCCCTGGTAGATGCGCTTTTGGCCGTAGGCCTTGTGCACGCCCTTGAGCTTGACGACGTCGTCACCCGACCGCGGCGGCTGCCGGAAGTGGAACGCCACGACCTCGCGCTTCCGCGGCGCCTCGAGCCGGTCGATCTTGTCGATCTTCTTCTGCTTGCTCTGCGCCTGCGCGGCCTTGGCGACGTGGGTGCCGAAGCGGTCGATGAACCGCTGCATCTTCGCGATCATCGCCTGCTGCCGCTCGAACGCGGCCTCCTTCTGCGCGGCGCGAACCTCCTGCTCGCGCATCATGAAGTCGTAGTCGCCCTGGTAGCTGACGAACTGGCCGTCGTCGACGTCGACGATCCGGTCGACCACGCGGTTCATGAAGTCGCGGTCGTGGCAGGTCATCAGGACCGCGGACCTGGTCTGCTTGAGGAAGCCCTCGAGCCACAGGATCGACTCGATGTCGAGGTGGTTGGTCGGCTCGTCGAGGAGCAGCACGTCGAAGCTGCCGAGCAGCACCTGCGCCATCCCGACGCGCATCTTCCAGCCGCCGGACAGCGCGCCGACGTCGCCTTCGATCATCTGGTCGTCGAAGCCGAGGCCGCCGAGCACCTCCTTGGCGCGCGCCTCGAGCTCGTAGCCGCCGAGGTCCTGGTAGTCGCCCTGGATCTCGCCATAGCGCGCCAGGATCTCGTCCATCCGGTCGGCCTGGCCCGGGTCGGACATGTCGGCCTCGAGCTGCTGGATCTCGTGGTGCAGCGCGCCCGCGCGGCCGCTGCCGGCGATGGTCACGTCGAGCACGCGGTCGCCGCGCAGCTCGCCGACGTCCTGCTTGAAGTATCCGACCGTGACGCGCTTGGGCAGCGCCACCTCGCCCTCGTCGGGCGGGTCTTCGCCGACGATCATCCGGAACACCGTCGACTTCCCGGCGCCGTTGGGGCCGGTCAGACCGACCTTCTCGCCGGCGTTGAGCTGGAGCGAGCCGTCGACGAACAGGATCTGGTGGCCGTGCCGCTTGTTGATGCCGCTGAGCGTGATCATCGGGGCGAGCAGCCTAGCCGGACGCGGGGGCGGGGCCAGCGCGGACGTCTGTGCTGCAGTCTCAGACGCCCTCGTGCCGATGGCGTGGTTGTCTGCGGGTCGCGAATGCGGCCGGCTCGATCCCCCTCGCACCGACCATGAACCGATCCCTCGCTGTGCGTTCGCTGCTCCTCTGCCTCGCGCTGGCTCCCTGGGCCGCCGGCTGTTCGGTCGGCGCCACCGGGCAGGTGGGCTACTCGCTGCTGCAGCTCGGCGGCGACCTCGGCCTCGAGCGCGGCGGCGGCGCGATCACCGGGAGCCAGACGGTCGACGACGCGTTCGGGCTCGGGCAGAGCCAGGGGTCTCCCTACGTCCGCGGCCAGCTCGACGGCGGCGGGCCGGTGTTGACGGCGTCGGCGCTGTGGCTGCAGGAGGACGGCAGCGGGACGCTCACGGACACCTTCGGAGGGCTGGCGTCCGGGTCGCAGGCGGACACCAGCCTCGACCTCGGCGTGCTCAAGGTGGGCGCGAGCTATGACTTTGACCTCGGGCTGGTGAAGGTCTCCCCGGGCGTGATGTGCGACGTCGTCGCGCTCGACTTCCGGGCCCGTGACGTCGCCAGCGGCTCCCAGGAGGCTATCGACGAGCTGTTGGTCGCGCCGATGCCGTTCGTTCGCGCCGAGGCAGGCCTCGGCCCGGTGACCGCCGTCGGCGAGCTCGGCTACCTCGACGTCAGCGGGGTGAGCGACATCGAAGGCACCTTCCTGGACGCGGAGGTCCTGCTCGAGTGGCACCCCGTCCCGTTCGCGCACCTCTTCGCCGGCTATCGCCACATCGACCTCGACGGCAGCGGCGACGCGGGCAGCGACCGCTTCGCCGCCGACCTGCACCTGCAGGGCTGGACGATCGGCGGCGGCGTGCGGTTCTGACGCCGCGCGTCAGCGCGACGCGGTCAGGTAGCGGCTGACCTTCGCGCGCCCTCGCGGCGACCGCGCGAACGCCAGCAGGTCGGCGACGCCTCCGCACGGCGCGCCCGCCGTCACCAGCTGCAGCGGCGCTCCGTACGGATAGCGGCCGTCTTCGAACGCCGCGATCGATGGGGTGACGCCGTCGATCGGCAGGGTGCGCAGTCGCGGTGACGGTCCCTCGCCCGGGACGCGCACGAGCGCGACGGCGCCTGGTTGCTCCTGGAGGCGCTGCACGAGCGCGCGGTGATCGCTCACGGTCGCGCATGGACTCGCGAACCGGTCCCCCGGGATCAGGAGCCGCGCGCCTCGCGCGCGCGCCCCGGGATCCTTGGGCACGATGGGCGTGATCGGGCTGTCCGAGAAGCCGAGCTCGCGCCAATCCGTGACCTGTCCGGTGAAGATGCGGCGGATCTGCTCAGGATCGAGCGAGTCGACGTCGGAGGAGGGCGAGACGAACAGCGCGAACAGCTCGACCCCGAGCGGGCTCTCGCGCAGGCCCGCCTGCAGGTCGCGGCTGCACAGCCGGCCCTGGATCAGGGCGGCGTCAGCGCGGCCGAGCATGACGTGCTCGACGGCTTCGCGATCCGAGCAGCGCACGGCCCGGCACGGCTGCTCGGCGTCTTCGCCGGAGAACGCCGAGGCGAAGTCCTGGTGGACGACGTTGCCAGCGCCGCTGCCCACGGCGAGCGCCAGCGGCGGCAGCGCCCCCTGGCTTGTCGGGTCAGGCGCGACTTCGCCAAGCGGCGCCGACGGCTGCGCCCGGTTGGCCTCGAAGACGTGCCCCGTCGCCGGCCGCAGGACGGCAGCGGCCTGCGGTGGCAGCGGGTCGACCGCAGGGAGCGAGCGGGGATCCGGGATCGCGCCCGAGCAGGCGCAGAGCGCGAGCGAGAAGCCCGTCATGGCCCATGTCTGTCGTCTCGAGATGGTCGGCTTTTTGATCACTCTCGGTGTCCCCTACGGCCGTATCGGAGGGCCGGAAGAGGGGGTCGTCGCTGAGATGAGCGAGTCGTCCGTAAAGCACTGCAATAAAGGGTCTTGATGGTGAGACAATCCGGAACAAGCACTCCAGGGATGTCCCTGACACGCCGCTCCGCGAGGCCCACCAGGTCCCTCAGCCCCAATTCAAATTGACAGGATTGACCGCGGCCAATACCAAGCCTAAGTGGCCCGCACTGTGCCAAGCCTACTCCCGGAACTGAATCCCCGCAGCGACACCAAGCTGCCCGAGCAGATCGCGCGCTTCTACGAGTCCGCGATCGAGGACGGACGCGTCCCGGCAGGCGATCGGCTCCCGCCCATTCGCGAGGTGGCGTCCAACTGCGAGGTGACCCGCGCGACGGTGCAGGAGGCCTACCGCCGGCTGGCCGATCTCGGCCTCGTCGAAGGCACGGTCGGTCGCGGCACCGTCGTGCTGGCAGGCCAAAACGGCAACGGACACGCCGGCGCCAACGGCGCCCGGCTGCTGAGCCCCTACGCCGAGGCCGCGCTGCGCAAGACCCGGTCGATGGCAGGCGCCCCGGCGCTCGCGAGCGAGCAGCCGCTGGTCGCGAACTTCGCCGAGCTGCAGCCGGATGACGCGCGCTTCCCGATCGCTGAGTGGCGCGCCGCGATGGACGCGGTGCTCGAGCACCACGGTCGCGAGCTGCTCGGCTACGGACACTCGACGCACGGCCTCGACGAGCTGCGCGAGCTCCTCGCGGCGCGCATGCGCGTCAGCGACCCCGAGCTGCGCGGCGATCAGCTGCTGGTGACGGCCGGCGCGCAGCAGGCGCTCGACCTCGTGCTCCGCACGGTCTGCAGCGTGGGCGACACGGTCGTCGTCACGGAGCCGTCCTACCACCACATGCACGGCCTGCTGCGGGCGCACGGCCTGCAGGTGGTCCAGGTGCCGTTCGGGTCGGACGGCCTGGATCAGGCGCAGCTGTCGCGGGTGCTCGCCCGCCCCAGCGTCCGCATGTGCTACCTGATGCCCACCTTCCATAACCCGACCGGCCGCTCGCTCGACCTGCAGCAGCGCCGGGCGTTGGTCGACGCCGTCGCGCAGAGCGACGTCGTGCTCGTGGAGGACGAGTACCAGTACTCGCTGCGGTGCCGCGGCGAGGCGCTCCCGACGCTGCGCTCGATGGACCCGCGCGGGCGCACGCTCACGGTCTCGACGGTCTCCAAGGAGCTGTTCCCGGCGCTGCGCATCGGCTGGGTCGCGGGCGACGAGAAGCTGCTCGAGCCGATGGCGGCCGTGAAGCGCTTCATGGACCTCGAGACCAGTCCGCTGCTGCAGGCCGCGCTGGTCGAGTTCATGAAGCGCGGCAGCTTCGAGCGTCACCTCGAGGCGCTGCGCGTCGAGCTCGCCGAGCGCCACGACGCGCTGCAGCGCGCGTGCCGGGCCCACCTCCCCGACGGCTGCACGGTCACGAACCCCGACGGCGGGTTCGTCGCGTGGCTGCAGCTGCCCAACCCAGGTCAGGGCGACCAGCTCGCCGAGCTGGCCGTCGAGCGCGGCGTGCGCGTCGTCCCTGGCCGGGCGTTCGACCTCGAGGGCATCCCCTCGCGCGGCGTGCGGCTCTCGCTGACGCGCGCGAGCGTGCACGAGATCGAGGCCGGCGTGCGCGTGCTCGGCGAGTGCGCCGCCGACATCCTCCAGCTGCAGACGGCGGCCCAGCCGTTCGTCTAGCGCCCGAACCCACCTTTCCCCCAGTCATGAACAGCAACACTCCCCAAGTTCCCGGCTTCACGCCGGAAGAGCTCGTCAGCAAGATCGGATTCTGTGAGCAGTTGAAGGGCGGCGTCATCATGGACGTCGTCGACCCGGAGCAGGCGCAGATCGCCGAAGAAGCGGGCGCCTGCGCCGTGATGGCGCTCGAGCGCGTGCCCGCCGACATCCGGCGGGACGGCGGCGTCGCGCGCGCCAGCGACCCGGACATGATCGCGGGCATCCAAGAGGCCGTCAGCATCCCGGTCATGGCCAAGGTGCGTATCGGGCACTTCGTGGAAGCGCAGATGCTGGAGTCGATGGAGGTGGACTGCATCGACGAGAGCGAGGTGCTGACGCCGGCTGACGAGGAGTTCCACGTCGACAAGCGCCCGTTCAAGACGCCGTTCGTGTGCGGGTGCCGCGACCTCGGCGAGGCGCTGCGCCGGATCCACGAAGGCGCTGCGATGATCCGCACCAAGGGTGAGGCCGGCACGGGCAACGTCGTCGAGGCGGTGCGTCACATGCGCACGCTGATGAGCGGCATCCGCGCGCTGCGCAGCCTGGACGCGATGCAGATGGACAAGAAGGCTGCCGAGCTGCGCGTCCCGGTCGAGCTGGTGCAGTGGGTGGCTGAGCACCAGAAGCTGCCCGTCCCGAACTTCTCCGCGGGCGGCGTCGCGACCCCCGCTGACGCCTCGCTGATGATGCAGCTGGGCGCAGAGGCGGTGTTCGTGGGCTCGGGGATCTTTAAGTCCGGCGACCCGGTGCTGCGCGCCCGCGCCATCGTGCGCGCGGTGACGCACTTCCGCGACCCGAGCGTGCTGGTCGAGGTCTCCAAGGGCCTGGGCGAGCCCATGGTCGGCATCAATATCGACACGCTCCCCGAGGACCAGCTCCTTGCCAAGCGCGGCGTCTGAGCCGCGCGGCACAGCGGCGCCGCTCGTCGGCGTCCTCGCGCTGCAGGGTGACTTCGCCGACCACGAGGCCGCGCTCGGGGCGTGCGGGCTCCGCACCCGCCAGGTGCGAACGCCGCGCGACCTCGACGGCGTCCAGGCGCTCGTGCTCCCCGGCGGCGAGAGCACCACGATGCTGCGGCTGCTGAAGGTCGAAGGGCTCTGGTCGCCGCTGCGCGCGGCGCTCGATTCGGGCGTTCCGGTGCTGGCGACCTGCGCGGGCCTGATCCTGCTCGCGCAGCAGGTCGAGAACCCGCGGCAGGACAGCTTCGGGATCCTGCCGCTGCAGGTGGTCCGCAACGGCTACGGCCGCCAGTACCACTCGGGGACGTTCCCGCTGGCCGTGGAGTCGGACGAGCTGCCGGAGGCGCTCGAGGGGACGTTCATCCGCGCGCCGCGGATCGAGTCTGTGCTCGGGGACTGCGAGGTCCTGGCGCGGCGCGGCGGCGACCCGGTGCTGGTCCGCAAGGGCCGCGTCCTGGCGGCCTGCTTTCACCCGGAACTCTCGGC
>CAZTQF010000006.1:0-17501 GCA_964615255.1 uncultured candidatus Brocadiaceae bacterium
GTGACCGCCGTCCCCGACGCGGCCGCCGCGGCCGAGGCGCTGTCGAGCGCCAGCGCGCGACCCGACGTCCTGGTCACGGACCTGAGCATGCCCAAGACCAGCGGGATCGAGCTGGCGCGCGAAGCGCGCGCCGCCCACCCCGACATGCCCGTGCTGCTGTGCACGGGCTTCGTCCACCCGGAGCTGGAGCAGGAGGCGCGGGAAGCCGGCGTCACCCGCCTGCTCGACAAGCCGCTCCAGGTGCGAGGCCTCGCGGACGTGATCCGCGAGGTCCTCGAGGGCTAGGCCGGCGCCGCCGGCCCGCGCCCGATCAGCGGAACAGCGCCGCGGCCCCGTTGTCGGTGTCGCCGACGACCAGCACGCGGCCCGTGCTCTTGAGCAGCACCGCCTGCGCGTCCTCGCACGCCGCGCCGAGGTTGCCGGCCAGCGAGAAGGTCTCGGTCTCCCAGTCGAAGACCTCGGCGGTCACGATCGGCTGCAGGCTGCTGTCGTAGCCGGACGCGATCATCACGTCCCCGTCGGGCATGGTGACCGCCGCTGCGCCCTTGCGCGCCACCACCAGCGAGCCGGGCAGCAGCGTCCAGGTGCCGGCGACCGGGTCGTAGATCTCCGCGGACGACGACACCGAGAACAGGTCGCCGCCGCCGCAGACCAGCACGCGGCCGTCGTGGAGCTTGGTCGCCATCGCCTCGGCGCGCGGCTCGTTCATCGTGCCCGTCAGCTCGAACTGGCCCGTCGCCGGGTCGTAGAGCTCGCACGAGTCGATCAAAGAGGAGTCGGCGAGCAGGCCGCCGATCACCAGCACCTTGCCGTTGTCGAGCGCGATCACGCGGTGGCCGCGGCGGCCGACGGTCAGCGTGTCCGCGGTGGTCGACCACGTCTCGGTCACCGGGTCGAAGACCTCGGCGACGTCGGTCACCGACGCGAGCTCGAGGCCGCCGCACACGAGCACCGTGCCGTCGCCCATCAGCACGGCCTCGGTCTCCGAGCGCGCCGCCGTCATCGACGCCGTCGCGGTCCAGGCGTCGGTCGCCGGGTCGTAGAGCTCAGCGGTCGCCAGCGGCGAGAAGATCGTGTCCTGGCCGCCAGCGACCAGCACCTTGCCGTTGGGCAGCAGCACCTGCACCGCGTCCATGCGCGCCGTGTTGAGCGAGCCCGTGGCCGTCCACTGGCCGCTCTTCGGGTCGTAGGCCTCCGACTGGGTCATGCCCTCGACGCCCACGAGCGTGCCGCCCGTGACGAGCGCGCGGCCGTCGGGCAGCAGGCTCAGGCCGAAGCGGGAGCGACCGGTCAGCGAGTTGGTGGGACGGAACGTCGCCGGCGCCGGGATCTCCGGGTCGTACAGCTCGCTCTCCGCCGTCATCGAGGACGACAGCGGCGTGATCTCACCGCCCGGGACCAGCCACGTGCCGTCGGGCAGCAGCGCCGGGGCGAGGCGCGCCCGCGGCAGGACCAGGCCGCCGGACTGGAACCACGCGCCGACCGACGGGTCGTAGACCTCGGTGACCGAGATCGGCAGGTCGCCGCTGTCCTCGCCGCCCGCCAGGACCACGCGGCCGTTGCCCAGCAGCTGCGCCGCCGCGCCGTCCCGCGGGACGACCAGGGCGCCGGTCGCCGAGAACGTGTTCGTCGTCGGGTCGAAGAGATCGACGCTGCCCGTGACGTCGACGCCGTCGTCACCACCGCCGACCAGCACCAGGCCGTCGCCGAGCAGCACCGCGAAGTGATCGCGACGCGCCGACGACATCGTCCCGATCTCGGTGAACGTGCCGAACTCGGGGTCGAAGAGCTCCACCTTGGCGCTCACGGCCGCGTCGTCGCCACCGCAGATCAGGACCAGGCCGTTGTTGAGCAAGGTCGCGGTGTGCGAGTGCCGCGCCGAGACCATCGAGCCCGTCGCCGAGAACGTGTTCGTCGTCGGGTCGTACAGCTCGGCCGACGCCACCGCGCCCGCGCCGTCGTCGCCGCCCGCGAGCAGCACGCGGCCATCCGAGAGCAGCGTCGCGGTGTGCTTGTTGCGACCGATCACCTGCGGGCCCGCCGTCGCGGCGAACGTGTCGGTCACCGGGTCGAAGAGCTCCGCCGCGGTCGGCGACGAGGTCTCGTCACCCGTGAACAGCACGCGGCCGTCGGCGAGCCGCACCGCGAGGTGCATCGAGCGCGTCTGGGACATGCTGTTGCCAGCCGCGTAGGTCGACGCCGACGGATCGAACAGCAGGCTGTCCTGGTAGAGCCCGGACGCGGGCGCGTCCTGGCCGCCTGAGATCAGCACGCGGCCGTCGGTGAGCGTCGTCGACGCGTGCCGACCGCGGACCGCCGGCAGCTGCGCCGAAGCGACGAACGCGCCGCCGACCACGCCGAGCTGCGCCGGCTCGGTCGTGACGACCGTGCCGAACGAGTCGGTGATGCGCAGCTGGTAGCTGGCGCCGTCGTCCTCCGAGCGCGGGTTGAGGTCGTAGGTCGGGCTGGTCGCGCCGCCGATCGCAGCGCCGTCAACCAGCCACTGGTAGGTCAGCGCGCCGGTGCCGGTCGCGGCCGCCGAGAACGACGTCTCGGCGCCGTTGGCCACCGTCGCCGACGAGGGCTGCAGCGTCACCGTCAGCGCCGGGGCGGCGACCTCGAGCTCGACCTCGGTGGTCGTCGAGCCGCCGTCGTTGCTGGCCGTGATCGTGTAGGTCCAGTTGGCGGCGACCTGCGTCGCGGTGCCGCTGATCTCGCCCGTCGCGGCGTCCAGCGTCAGGCCGGCCGGCAGCAGCGGGCTCACCGAGAAGGCCGCCACCGCGCCGCCCGTGCTCGTCGGCGTGGTCGGCGTCATCGCGACGCCGCCGACGAGCGAGAACTGGGTCGTCGGGTAGGAGACGGCCGGGAGCGCATCCGTGACGCGCAGCACGAGGTCCACGGTGTCGCTGCCGAGGCTGTTCGACGCGGTGACCGTGTAGGTCGCTTGCGGCGTGATGGCCGTCGGCGTGCCAGAGATCGCGCCCGTCGCGGCGTCGAACGTGAGCCCTTCGGGGAGCGCAGGAGCGATCGTGTAGGAGTCGATCGCGCCGCCCGTCGCGCTGGTCGTGTTCTCGACCGGCGTGCCCATCGGGTAGACGGCAGGGTTCGTAAGATACGCGAGGTCGGCTGGCGCCGAGGCCCCGCCGCCGCTGGCGCCGCTGCCACAAGAGGCGAGCGCGGCCAGCGCGAAGAGAGTGCTGAGCTGTAGGTTGCGAGTAGTAGGCTTCACGGACGTATCCTCCGGCCTGAGGATCGACGAGGCCGGCGGCGCGTCTGTAGAGAGCTGCGAGCGCCCAGGCTCAGATCGGGACCGCGCGTCGCGGGCTCGCTGTCACCGGCCGCGCGTCGAAGACGGCGAAGCCTGCCGGGCCGCGGCTGCGCGGGGCTGCTTGACCGCGGCGGTCGACCGCGCGCCCACGCGCGCGGTCCTTCGGGCCTCAGTCCTGCTGCGCGACCAGTCGGTAGACCTTGCCCTTCTTCTGGATGAAGCAGGTCATCAGCAGCTCGCCGTCCGGCGTCTCGCCGAAGCTCGACGGCGGATACGGCGCGTTCGCGAGCTTGACCACGTCGCCGTCCCGGTTGCACGCCCACGCGCGCTTGGTGATGAAGTCGCTGTAGACGTACCAGCCGCGCAGCGCCGGCACGGCGGCGCCGCGGTAGACGTAGCCGCCGGTGATCGACAGCCCGTCCCGGTGGGAGTAGCTGGCCACCGGCGGGATCGCGTCCGGCGGGGTCGGCTGCTTGCCCCGGCGCGCGTCGAACTGCTGGTCGGCCTCGAACGAGTTCCAGCCGTAGAAGCCACCGCGCACCAGCACGTCGACCTCCTCGATCTTGTTCTGGCCGACGTCCGCCGCCCACAGCGCACCCGTCTCCCGGTCGAACGACATCCGCCAGACGTTGCGGAGGCCGTAGCACCAGATCTCGGGCCGCGCGCCTTCGACGCCGACGAAGGGGTTGTCCTTCGGGACGGCGTAGGGCGCTGCAGCCGTCGCCGCGCGCACGTCGATCCGCAGCACCTTGCCGAGCAGCATCTGCAGCGACTCGGAGTTGCCGTGCACGTCGTCCTTGTAGCCGCCGTCGCCGAGCGCGATGTAGAGCATCTGGTCGGGACCGAAGAGGATCGTGCCGCCGTTGTGGTTGCCGTAGGGCTGGAACACCTCCATCACGCGCAGCTCGCTCTCGACGTCGACGACGCGTCGACCGTCGCGCTCGACGACCGTGTAGCGCGCGATGATCGACTGGCGGTTGCTCTTGCGCTTGCCGCGCGCCTGCGGCTCCTCGCGTTCGTCGATCTCCTCGGACCAGTAGGTCCAGACGTGGCCGTTGTCCTCGTAGGCAGGGTCGAACTGGAAGCCGAGCAGCCCCTCCTCCCAGTTCTTGGTCAGCACGTGGCCGCTCAGGTCGAGGAACACCTCGCGCTCCGATCGCGCGCCGTCGCGCGGCACCCGGTAGACGAAGCCGGGCTGGCAGACCACGAAGGCCGAGTCCGGCTCCGCGGCGTCGTAGGCGACGTAGAGCGGCTGGGGGAACTCGTCCTGACCCGGAAAGGCGTCGACGTAGGCGACGGCCGGGCCGGGCTGCGGGCCGTCCTCCTGAGCGGGGCAGACCGCGCAGCACAGCGACGCGGAGAGAATGCGGGCGAGCAGGTGTCGGATCATGGGTTCGCTAGGCAGGGATTGGCCGCGGCGGCCAGCAGGCATCATCGCCCGCCGCCGATCGGGGAGCCAGGCGGCACCTCGCGCGGCGGCGCCCTTCGGGGCGCGCGGTCCTGCCGCTGCAGGAACGCCGTGATGCGCCGCCACAGGCCGGTCGCGTGCGCGCGCTGCTCGACCGGGTTGCGCTCGGCACGGCGCCAGAACCGGGCCTCCTCGGCGAGGTGCTCGAGGTGGTACTCGGTGAGCGCCCGCACGGCGGCGGGCGCGCGCGGCTGATCGGCGAGTTCGAGCAGCGCGTCGACGTAGACGACCTGCACGGCCCGCTGCAGCGGGCTCCAGTCGAGCGGGCCGTCACCGCGCGCGAACACGGTCTGCTCCAGGCCGCCGAGCACGTCGCCGAACGTCAAGCCCTGGCCGTCGCCCCGGGACATCAGCCGCGCTGCGCGCTGCGGGTGCAACAGCCCGGAGATCGTCAGCTCGGCGGCGACCGCCGCCATGGCGACCGGGTCGAGGAGCTGACCGGTGCTGCGCGGAAACCGCTCCGCGGTCGACGGGTGCCCCGGCGGCGCGGGCGGGATGCGCGCGACCACGCGCGGGTCGAGCTGCAGCACCGAAGGCGTCAGCGTCCGCAGGATCACCTCGAGGGCGCGGCGCTGGGCCGCCTCGGGGACCGGCGCGGTCGCGGTCTGACCGTCGCCGCGCACCGCGTGGCGGAAGTCGACGCCGCCGATCACCTTCACCGCCGCTTCGAGCTGGTAGCGGTGGTGCAGGTAGAGCGGCACGAGCGTGTCTTCGAGCGCCGCCAGCGACGCGCCCGGCCGGAGCGCGTCGACGCCGAACCGCCGCAGGCCGACGCCGCGCACCCGCAGCTCATGCTCGAGCTGCGCGACCGGGTCGCGGCCGTTGTCCCACAGACTCGCCATGGGCTGGGCCGTCCCCGCGGCGCGCGCGTCCTGATCGGTGAGCAGCACGTAGCCGCTGCGCAGCCCGGCCTCGAGGACCTTCGAGAGCTCCCGCTGCTCGTCCGCGCCGTCGGCGAA
Organism: uncultured candidatus Brocadiaceae bacterium; assembly: GCA_964615255.1. Lineage (GTDB taxonomy): Bacteria > Planctomycetota > UBA1135 > UBA1135 > UBA2386. The sequence goes on from CAZTQF010000006.1 coordinate 5,696, forward strand.
CTGAGCGTAGCCGTAGGTGATCGCCCACTTGTCGTAGGCGCCGATGCCGACGTCGTAGGCGTCCGCGAAGTCGAGCTCGTCGCCCTGCAGGCCGACCTTCGGCGCTGGATAGTCCATGACCGAGGCGCGGCCGTAGGCGCTCGCCGCGAAGTTGTGCGACAGACCCAGGGTGTGGCCGACCTCGTGCGCGGCGAGCTGGCGGATCCGCATCAGCGCGACCCGCTGCGCCAGCTCGTCGTCGCCGACGACCAGGTGCCCCGCTCCCGGCGAGGCCGACGCCGCGCACGCGCCGCGATCTGCGCCGAACGGCGCCTGCAGCCCGACGAACTTGAGCAGGTCCTGGCGCACGCGGAGCGAGCCGAGCAGGACGTTGCCCTTGAGGATCTCCCCCGTACGCGGATCGGTGATGCTCGCGCCGTAGGACCAGCCGCGGGTGCGCCGGTGCACCCAGTGGATCATGTTGTAGCGGACGTCCATGGGGTCCGCGTCGTCCGGGAGCAGCTCGACGCGGAAGGCGTCGCGGAAACCGGCGGCCTCGAACGCCTCGGCCCACCACATCGCGCCTTCCCGCAGCGCCGAGCGCACCGGCTCCGGCGTGCCGGGGTCGATGTAGTAGACGATCGGCTCGACGGGCGCCGAGACCGCTGCGCTCGGGTCTCGCTTCTGGAGGCGGTGCCGCGCGATGTAGCGGCGGTGCATCGTCTCCCCGAGCGGCGCGGCGTAGTCCTGGAACGACGGGCCGAAGAAGCCGACGCGCGGATCGAAGCGGCGCGGGCGGAACCCGGCGTCCGGTAGCCGCACGAGGCTGTGGTGCTGACGAAGCGTCACGGCCTCGCCGCCGGCGGCCGTCGCGACCTCCGCGCGCGGCTTGTTGGCCTGAAACGTCAGGAGCACCTCCACCTCGATGTTGTCGGGGAACGCCCGCGTCCGCTCGAGCCACAGCGCGCTGCGCGCGGGATCGAGGCGGTAGCTGCTGCCGTCGCCGCTGAGCCGGCGCGCCGCGTTGGTCGCGTCGCGCACGAACAAGTCGGTCGCGTCGACCAGCGCACCGCCGCCTTCGCGGACCTTGACCGGCAAGGCCGCCAGCACCGACGGCGCGAACGACTCTTCGACCGCCTGCCGCTCGCGCGCGCTCTCGCTCAGCGCGCGGAAGCGGAGGTTCTGCGCCGTGACCAGCACCCGCGGGCCGGCGTCGACGAAGCGGACCACGTGCTGCGGCCCCAGCGAGCCGCGGTCGAGGCCGATCGGGTTGGACCCGAGGCCCGAGGCCTGCGCCGTCGCATAGAGCAGGTCGTCGCCGAACGCCGTGACGTGCAGGTAGATCTTCGCGGCGTCCCGGTCGACGAACAGGTCGACGAAGCCTTGCAGGTGGCGGAGCCCTGCGGTGAAGCTCGCGATCGTCTCCGCCTTCGGCTCGGGCGCGGCGGCCGATTGCGCCGGCAGCGCGCCGGCCATCGCGAGGAGGACGTTCCATGCAGCCGACGTCGTGCGCATGGCCATGGCATACCGCGAGGCGCCGTCCGCGCCCAACGCCCGCGCCGAATCCGCGCCCTGGCCGCGCGAGATCCGCTGCGGCACAATTTGCCCCATGACACGCGCCGCCTCGTGCATCGCCCTCGTCACCCTCGCGACCGCCGCGCTCCCCGCGCAGGTGACGTGGTGGGACAAGGACCTCGCCGCCGCCCTGACCGCCGCCGAGGACAAGCCCGCGGCGATGGTCATGCTCTACTGCTGGGAGGGCAACGGCGACTGCGAGGCGATGTTCAGCGGCACGATGTCCGACAAGCAGGTGGTCGACCCGCTGGCCGACTTCGTGTGCCTCGGCGTGCAGAACGACGACGCCGGCAAGGAGACCTGGGCCCGCTACAAGATCCAGCGGACCCCGACCGTGTTGTTCCTCTCGCCCGACGGCGCGGTCGTCGACAGCGTCGTCGGCTACGCGACCATCGTGGACTTCGCCGCGACGCTGAAGCGCGTGCGCAGCGGCGAGGGGACCATCCCCGCGCTGCAGCAGCGCGTCGAGGCCGGCGCGGCGTCGATGCAGGAGCTGCAGCAGCTGATGCAGAAGCTGCTCGCCGTCCAGGAGCAGGAGCGCGCCAAGAAGGTCATCGACGCGATGATCGAGCAGGACCCCAAGGCGCGCTCCGCCGAGGCCGCCGAGGCGATGCTGTGGAAGATCACCTCCGAGACGCTCGGCGACGACGTGGCGCCTGCCGACATGGACGTCGGCCCGCTGCGCCGCTTCCTCAAGGGGCAGCGCAACAAGCGCGTGCAGTTCCTCGGCTACGACCGCCTCGCGCAGGTGCACTGGGCGCGCGGAGAGGTCAAGGACGCCGCCTCCTACGCCGACAAGGCCTGGAAGTGCGTGCCGAAGGACCGGCTGATCGACTGGGGCCAGCGCATGACCGGCTTCGCCTACCGCAACTGGGCGGACCTCGACAAGACCAACAAGTCGATCCTCAAGAACGCGCTGAAGGCCAGCAAGGCGACCATGAAGGCCATCGAGCAGCGTCACAAGCAGCAGCCCGACCCCGCCTTCCTCGCGAACGCGATGGGCCTCCACGCCGCGATCCTGATCGTCAACAAGAAGCGCAAGGACGCGCTCGACCTGATGGACGAGGCGATCGCCCTCGACCCCAACAACAAGAGCCTCAAGGCCTGGAAGGCCAACTGGCTGCAGGGCAACAAATAGGGCGGCGCCGTCGGGCGCCCGGGCCGCCGGCCTGGCTCAGGAGGCGCCGGCGCCGCGCCGCGACATCGACAGCAGCCGCCAGGTCGCGATGACCAGACCGACCCCGAGCGCTGCGCCGACGACCGGCAGCAGCAGGCGGCTGGTGGCGACCCACTCGGGCGTCGGCTCCCCGTAGTAGCGGCTGGCGCCGTGCGCGAAGCCCGCCACGCTCAGCCACGTGACCAGCACCGCGAGCGAGAGGCTGACGAGCAGCAGCGAGACCTTGGTGATCGGCGCGTCGAGGCGGGCGCGGATCGCGCCGCCGCGCAGCTCGTGCACGAGCCACGACGAGGTCCCGAGCAGGACCAGCGTGTCGATCCCGACGGTCGCGCCCATCGCGTGGCCCATCACCAGCTGCGTGCCGTGGATCAGCGTGTTGAAGGTCGGCACCGAGATCACGATCGACGTGAACAGCATCGCGACGGTCCAGTACTTGGCCTGCGTCAGCCAGCCGCCGCGGCCGCAGAACGGCGCGTCGGCCTTACGGTTCGCCAGCAGCTTGCCGAGGTCGAGCATCAGCTTGACCAGGATGATGACCTCCATCATCGAGACGATGAAGGCCACCCACTTGACCGTCTCGGTCTGCGGCAGGTGGTACGTGTGGTGCACGTAGTTGGTGAAGCTGTTGAGGCATCCGACGCCGAACAGCCAGAACGCGACCGGCGACTGGGCGTAGCGCTTGTCGCCCGACATCTTCTCGCCGACGTAGGTCAGCGAGCCGTACATCAGGAAGTTGAACGAGCCGACCAGCGTGCCGCACGACTTCCACTGCACCTGCAGGTCTCGGATCGGGCTCTCGAAGACGCCCGGCAGCAGATACGCGTGCCCCTCGACGAAGGTGTAGATGAAGTAGAGGGTGCCGACCGTCCAGAACCAGACGTAGATCGGCTGGCCCCAGAACCCGTGCTTGAGGCGCTTGAGCAGGTTGAAGGCGAAGCACAGCCAGCCGAACAGCAGGATCGCGCTGAAGACCGGGTGGAAGCCCAGGTACTCGCGGCCGGTGCTGATCCCCATGAGCAGCGTCACGAAGATCCCGACGCCGGCGACGATCCAGCACGCGGTGTGGATCCGGAAGCGGAGCACGTCCGCGGCGCTCAGGCCGTCGTGATGGGTCCCCATCCAGTGGTACGCGATCGCGACGCTCGCGCCGAAGATCCACATCGACGCGAACGCCGTGTGGATCGGGCGCATCGCCGTCATCTGCACGCCCATGTCGTTGAGCGCGGTCGCGACCGACGGGATGTAGTAGAGCGCGCTCATGGCGCCGCCGAAGACGGTCAGCAGGATGCAGGTGAGCGCCATGCGCACCTGGACCCCGCTGGTCCGCTCGAGCTGGGCCGCGGCGGACGCGCGCCCCCCCGGCTCGTCGAACTTGACGGCCGCCGTGTCCATCGTCGTGCCGCTCATCGGTACTCCCACCACGGGATCGGCTGGGCCTCGCCGGCGCCGCCGGCGGCGGTCGAGATCCCGGCGCGGTCCTCGTTCATCCACTTGACGAACGAGGTCAGGTCCGCGACCGACTGCTCGCCGAGGTGCCCCCAAGCGGCCATGCCGCGATCGGCCCGACCGTTCTGGATCGTGTCTCGGACGCCGTCCGACCCGATCCGCGCCATCGCCGTGGTCAGGTCAGGCGCCGTCTGCAGCCCGAGCGGAGTCGCCTGTAGCGGCACGTGGCACGAGATGCAGTTGGTCTTGAAGGCCGTCGCGCCGCGCTGGACGGCCGCGTCCGGCGAGGTCTCGGCCAGCCGCGCGTCGACCGCGCCCATGACCCTGCCCAAGTCCAGCGGCAGCACCGACCGCGGCACGCCTTGGCCCATGTCGCTCAGCTCGTCGAGGAAGCAGCCGACGAAGTAGATCTGGTCCTCGTCGAAGTGGAACGCCGGCATCTGCAGCGAGCCCTCGGTGAGGATCTGGTGGAGCCGGTCGTCGGTCATCCGGAGCCCGTAGTTGGTCAGGTCCGGCCCGAGGAATCCGCCGAAGCCGTGGATCTGGTGGCAGGTCTGGCAGTTGTATTCGTGCCAGATCTGTCGACCCTGGAGGGCGTCTTGGCTCAATACCTCGAAGCGGGTCGCCGCTGTGTCGTCTGCGTAGACCATCGCCGTCTGGATGGCGAACGACGCCAACAGGCCACCCATCAAGAGCTTGCGCTGGACGAGTTTCACGCCTCGAAAGGTAGCGGCTCGGCCGATCGGCCGCTGGCAAAATCCTCGGGGGCGCGCGGCCCCCAAGAGCTCGGCAAATTGGCCGCCACGCTGGCAGCGGCGGGTCAGTCCCGCGCGGCGCGCACCGTCGCAGCGACCAGCGCGCGCACGCCGATCCGGAGCGCAGACGCGTAGTCCGGGTAGTAGCGGCCGCTGTGCAGACCGGGCACGGAGCCCTCGGCGCGCATCGCCGCGAGGCGCGCCGGCGCGATCGTGCCGAGCCGGAACATGCACAACGGCACGCCGGCGCCGCGCAGGCGGCCGAAGTCCTCGCCGACCATCGCCGGCTTCATGTCCACGACGCTTTGCGCGCCGAGCGCTGCCTGCACGGCCGCGCGCACCTTGGCCGTCAGCGCCGCCTCGTTCTGCAGCGCCGGCGTGCCCTCGCTCAGCTCGACCTTCGGAGGAGGCGCGCCGCAGGACGCCGCGGCGGCCGCCGCCTTGCGGCGGATCGCTTCGATCAGCTGCGCACGCACCGCGTCCGTGTAGCTCCGGATCGTCAGCTGAAGGTGGCATGAGGGCGGGATGATGTTGTGCTTCTGTCCCGCGTGGATCGACCCGACCGTGACCACGCAGGCGTCCTGCGGGTCGATCTCCCGCGAGACGATCGTCTGCAGGTCCAGCACCAGCTTGCTGGCCTGCACGATCGGATCCACGGTGAGGTGCGGCGCAGCGCCGTGGCCCGAGCGGCCGTAGAGCGTGATGTCGCAGCTGTCGACGTTGGCCATCGCCGGGCCCGCGCGCAGCCCGATCTGCCCGACCGGGAGGTCCGCCGAGGTGTGCAGCGCGAGCGCGTAGTCGGGCCGCGGGAAGCGCGTCAGCAGGCCGTCGGCGAGCATGCCGCGCATGCCAGCGCCGAGCTCCTCGGCCGGCTGCAGCTGGAACACGAGGGTGCCGCCGAACGCGTCCCGGTGGGCCGCGAAGTAGCCGGCCACGCCGACCAGGCACGTCATGTGGAGGTCGTGGCCGCACGCGTGCATCACGCCGATCGCGCGTCCGTCCGCCGCCTCGGCGCGGATCTTCGACGCGTAGGGCAAGCCGGTCTCCTCCGCGACGGGGAGCGCGTCCATGTCCGCGCGGATCAGGACGGTGGGGCCGTCGCCGCAGCGCAGCACGCCGACCACGCCGGTGCCGCCGACCTTCTCCGTGACCTCGAGCCCCAGCGCGCGCAGCTCGTCCGCCATCCGGGCCGCGGTCTCCTGCTCGCGCAGCGACAGCTCGGGGTGCGCGTGGAGGTGGCGGTAGAGACCGCCCAGGTGCTCGGCCGCGCCGTCGAGGTAGGCCTCGACCGGCTGCTGGGCGACCGCGAGCGACGCTGCGGAGAGGGCGGGGAGCAGGAGCGAGGCGCGCATGCGCCCAGTGTGCCGCCGGCTCAGCGAGGCGCCACCTTCTCGACGCGCAGGACCTCGTTGCCCGCGGGCGTCGCGACGGCATACGGGAAGCGCTGGCTCGACGACGCCGCGCCGTAGCGGCCGCGCTTGTCGAGCGCGATGAAGCTCACGCTCAGGTCGTAGCCGCGCGGGTCCTTCTCGGCCATCCGGTGGACCGCCTCCTCGCACGCCGCCTGCGGGTGCATGCCCTGCCGCATCAGCTCGACCACGAGGTAGCTGGCGCAGTGCCGCATGACGTTCTCGCCGAGGCCCGTCGCGCCGGCGGCGCCGACCTCGTCGTCGACGTAGAGGGCCGCGCCCAGGATCGGCGAGTCGCCGACGCGGCCGGGCAGCTTGCCGCCCGCACCGCTGGTCGAGCAGCCGCCGGCCATGTGCCCCTCGGCGTCGCGCGCCAGCAGCGTGATCGTGTCGTGGCCGTCGGTGTCCGGGTCCTTCGGACGGTGGCCCTGCTGCCACGCGGCCTTCATGGCGTCGTACGGCGAGACGTCGATCGACTCGACGCCGTGCTCCAGCGCGAACCACCGCGCGCCCTCGCCGACCAACATGACGTGCTTGGTCTTCTCCATCACGAGCCGCGCGGCGCTGATCGGGTGCACGATGCCCTCCAGGCCGGCGACGCTGCCCGCGCGGTGCCCCGGGCCGTCCATGATGCAGGCGTCGAGCTGGGGGTAGCCGGCAGCGTTGGGCCGCCCGCCGAGGCCGACCGAGCCGTCCGAGCTGCGCCGTTCGATCTCGCGGATGCCGAGCTCGATCGCGTCCAGCCGGGACTTCCCCGCCTGCAAGGCCTCGATCGCCTGCTCGTTGGCGAAGCGACCAAACGGCCAGGTGGAGATCGTGATCGGACCGTCGATGACGGACGGCGTCGGACCGCCGGCGCAGGCCGCGAACGAGCCGGCGAGGAGAGTCAGCGAGGACAGCGCAGAAAACAGCGAACGCATGGCGCGGCAGATCCTACGGCCGCCGGCCTCGCGGCGTATGCTCGGGCCCATGTCGCGTCCGCCCCGAGCCCTCCGAGGCGCCGCGTGGCTCGCGCTCGCCATTTCCATGGCGAGCTGCGGGTCCGGCGTCCCACGAACTGACTCCGCCCCGGTGGTCGCCGGCGCCGAGGCGAGCGGGCTCGCCCCGCAAGTGCGCGGCCGCGTGCTGCTCGGCGAGCTCGGCTGCACCAACTGCCACGCGGATCCGCGCGGGCTCGCGGCCGCCCGCCCGGCCCCCGACCTGCAGACCGTCGGCGCGCGGGTCACGGGCGACTACCTCGCCCGCTACCTGACCTCGCCGATGGACGCCGAGCCCGGCACGGCGATGCCTGACCTGTTGCGTGACCTCGACGGCGACGAGCTGCGGTCGACCGCCCGCGAGCTGGCGGCCTACCTGCGGTCGTTCGCGACCGGACCGGCCGACGACGTCGCCCCGGATCCCGGCGCGGCGGCGCTCGGCGCGGAGCTGTGGGACACCGTCGGCTGCCGCGCCTGCCACGACGCCGCCCCCGCAGGCCTCGCGCATGTAAGGGAGAAGTACACGCTGGCGACGCTGCAGCGCTTCCTGCTCGACCCGCACGCCGCGCGTCCGGGGGCGCGCATGCCGAAGTTCGCGCTGTCGCCGACGGAAGCGAACGCGCTCGCCAACCACCTGATGGCAGGGGCCGCCGAGCGCCCCCCGGCGCCGGCCGTCTCCGCGGCCGACCTCGACGCCGGCCGCGGCCACTTCGCCGCGCGGGGCTGCGCCCACTGCCACCAGCTGGACGACCCGCAGCGGGAACAGCCCACGCGCGCCCAGCCGCTCGCGCAGCTCGACCCGCAGGCCGGCTGCCTGTCGGGGCAGCGTGGCGCCTGGCCGCACTACGCGCTGTCCGACCAGCAGCGAGGCGACCTGCGCGCAGCGCTCGCCGGCGACCCGCTCACGGGTGAGGACCGCGTCCAGCAGCACCTCGCGTCGCGCAACTGCCTCGCGTGCCACGCGCGCGGCGAGCTCGACACCCTCACGGACCGGGCCGAGCTCTTCGACACCCACGACCCGACGCTCGGGCTCGAGGGGCGCGTGCCGCCGCCGCTGACGGGCGTCGGCGCCAAGCTGCAGGCCGACTGGCTGGAGAACACGATCGCGCACGGCCAGCAGGAGCGCCCCTACCTCAAGACCCGCATGCCGGGCTTCGGCGACGCGTTCGGCGCGGAGCTCACCGCCGCGCTCACCGCGCTCGACGAGCTGCCTCCGACCGAGCTCCAGCCGCTGCCCAAGGACCGCAAGCAGGCCGAGGAGGTCATCAAGGTCGGCCAGCAGCTCGCGGGCGACAAGGGCATGGGCTGCATCGCGTGCCACCTGTTCGCGGGCGAGCAGGGCGGCTCGATGGCCGGGATCGACCTGCTGCACTCGACCGGCGAGCGGCTGCGCCCCGAGTGGTTCAAGCGCTTCCTGCTGGACCCGTACGCGTTCAAGCCCGGCACGCTGATGCCGAAGTTCTACCCGGACGGCAAGTCCACCCGCCCAGAGATCGCGGGCGGCGACGTCGACGCGCAGATCGACGGGATGTGGCACTACCTCGCCAAGGGCCGCAACGTGCGCAAGCCGAGCGGGCTGCGCCGGCCACCGATCGAGCTGCAGGTCGCGGACGAGGCGGTGATCCTGCGGCGCGCCGTGCAGAACACCGGCAAGCGCGGCATCAGCGTCGGCTATCCGGGCGGCGTCAACGTCACGTTCGACGCCGAGACGCTCGCGCTCAATCAGATCTGGTGGGGCCGCTTCGTCGACGCGCGACCGGTCTGGACCAGCCAGGGCCACGGCCAGGCGCACATCCTCGAGCGCCGCCGCGCCCAGCTGCCGCTGCAGCCCAACCTCGCGCCGCTCGCCGACCCCGCAGCGCCTTGGCCGGACACGACGCGCCGCGCGCGCGGCGACCGATGGCTTGGCTACGACCTCGACGAGCAGCAGCGTCCGACCTTGCGCTACACGTGCGGAGAGGTGGCGGTGACCGACAAGCTACGAGAGGTCCGCGACGGCGACGCGACCACGCTGCGCCGAGAGCTGACTGTCGGGGCCGGCGGCCTCGTGCTGCGCCTCGCGCGTCACCCGGACATCGTCCGGACGAGCGACCGGACCGCGGTCGTCGACGGGTGGCTCCAGGTGCGCAGCTACTCCCAGCCGCTGGTGCTCGTCACGGCAGAAGGCCACAAGGAGCTCCGCGTCGCGCTCGCATCCTCGGCCGACAGCGCCGCGCGGCAGCAGGTCGACTACAGCCTCATGGAGGGCAAGTGATGAGATCGCTGCACATCGTCATGGCCACAGCGGCGCTCGCCGCGGCGGCCGGCGCCCAGGAGCTGGGCGACACCTGGGGCACGGCCAACGCCGAGTCCCGCCACTACCGCATCGTCGAGCTGCCGATCCCGCGCGAGCTCTCGCTCGAGTGCGGCAGCTTCGTCGCGCTCCCGGACGGCAAGCTCGCGGTCGGCACGCGCCGCGGCGAGATCCTGATCGTCGACGGCGCGTTCGAGCCGCTGCCGAAGCCGGTCGTCACGACGTTCGCGGCGGGCCTCGACGAGGTGCTCGGGCTCGGCTACCGCGACGGCGCGTTCTACGCGACGCAGCAGACCGAGGTCACGCGCATCTCGGACCAGAACGGCGACGGCCGCGCCGACCGCTTCGAGAACCTCAGCGACGTGTGGGGCTTCGAGCACTACCACGAGTTCGCCTGGGGCTCACCCGTGCAGCCCGACGGCAGCGTCTACGTGGTGCTCGGGCTGTCGTCGTCCTATCACTACAAGGCCGACTACCGCGGCTTCGCGTTCCAGATCAAGCCCAACGGCGAGAGCGTGCCGGTCGCGACCGGCATCCGCAGCGCCGGCGGCGTCGCGCCCAACGAGCACGGCGTGATGTTCTACGTCGAGAGCCAGGGGCCGTGGAACGGCTCGTGCTCGCTCAAGCACCTGAAGCCCGGCGGCTTCATGGGTCATCCGATCTGCTTCCCCGGCTACGACCTGCCGCTCGGCAAGCAGCTGGGCCCCAAGCCCCTGGAGCCGGAGAACCAGTCGCGCCTCCACGCCGAGAGCCAGCGCATCGACGCGCTGCTGCCCTACGCGGTCGTGTTCCCCTACCGCCGCATGGGCCAGTCGATCACCGCGTTCCGTCCCGACCGCACCGGCGGCAAGTTCGGGCCGTTCCAGGACCAGCTGTTCGTCGGCGACTACAGCCTGAGCATCGTGATGCGCGCGACCACCGAGGAGGTCGACGGCGTGTGGCAGGGCGCGTGCTACCCGTTCCGCGAGGGGCTCGGCAACGGCATCCTCGCGCTCGAATTCTCGGACCGCGGCTACCTGATCACCGGCGGCACCAACCGCGGCTGGCCGGTGCGCGGCAACAAGAGCTTCGTGCTGGAGCGGCTCGAGTGGACCGGGGTGACGCCGTTCGACGTGCTCGAGATCCGAGCGGCCAAGGACGGCTTCGACGTCTCGTTCACCGCGCCGTGCGACGTCGCGACGCTGGAAGACGTCGAGAACTACCGGCTGCGCTCGTTCACGCACCACTACCAGAAGTTCTACGGCAGCCCCGAGGTCGACGAGACCACGCCTGTCGTCACCGAAGCCGTCCCGTCGAGCGACGGCCGCAGCGTGCACCTGGTCGTCGACGGGCTGGTCGAAGGCCACGTGCACGACTTCTTCTTCGGCGCGCTCCGGAGCGTCGACGGCGACGCGCTCGTCCACACCACCGCCCACTACACGCTGAACAGGATCCCCAAGTGAACGCACTCCATCTGGCCTTCTTCGCCGCGCTCGCCGCCGCGCCGCTCACCGCCCAGGACGCCCCCGCCGCCGATGCGGCGCGCTGGCTGGACTTCCCCGGCGGCGAGGACGGCGTCGGCAAGGGCAAGCGCGTCGTGTTCGTCGCCGCCGAGCAGGAGTACCGCGCCGAGCAGTCGATGCCGATGATGGCGAAGCTGCTCGCGACGCGGCACGGCTTCGACACGACGGTGCTGTTCGGCCAGAAGGACGGCATGGTCGACCCGACCGAGGAGGCGCCGCCCAAGGACCCCGCGGCGTTCCAGACGATCCCCGGCATGCACCTGCTCGCGGACGCCGACCTGCTGGTCGTGTTCACGCGGTTCATGAAGCTGCCCGACGACGAGCTGGCCCACCTCAACACCTACCTCGACTCGGGCAAGCCCGTGCTCGGTATCCGCACCGCCAACCACGGCTTCCGCGGCAACTGGACCTACAAACGGAACGGCAAGAACGTGCGCTTCGGCGACGACGTGCTCGGAGGCGCGTTCCGCGGCCACTACGGCGGCTGGCACCGCGAGTCGACGCGCGGGATCGTCGTCGAGGAGAACAAGGACCACCCGATCCTGCGCGGCGTCGACGACGTGTGGGGACCGACCGACGTCTACGGCATCCGTAAGCTACCGGAAGACGCCGAGGTTTTGGTCTACGGCTCGGTGCTCAGTGGGATGAAGCCGGACGACAAGCCGGTAGAAGGCCGCAAGAACGATCCAATGA
>CAZTQF010000007.1:0-16670 GCA_964615255.1 uncultured candidatus Brocadiaceae bacterium
CGATGGCTGGGTGACCGACAACGCGACCACCGTGGACCTGCGCGACGGCGACGACTCGCTGCTGTGCTCGGCCAGCAGGATGGCGCTCGAGAACGCGATCGCGCTGATGGGGCCGGGCGTCTCGCTGTCCGAGATCGGCCGCACGGTCGAGGCGACGATCACGCAGCTCGGCTTCCAGCCGGTGCGCAACCTCTGCGGCCACGGCGTGGCGCGCTACACGATCCACTGCGCGCCATCTGTGCCCAACTACCACGACCCCAAGGCGGCCAAGCTGCGCGCCGGCCAGACCATCGCGTGCGAGCCGTTCGCCTGCGACGGCAAGGGCTACATCGACGTCGAGGGCAAGTCCGAGGTGTTCATGCTGAGGAAGCCGGTCAAGCCCAAGGACAACCTGCCCAAGGACGTCTACGAGGCGATGCAGGCGACCCAGCGGCTGCCGTTCGCGCGGCGCGACCTGGTGCGCCTGCTCGGCGACGAGGCCCGCTGTGAGGAGGCGCTCAAGGCGCTCTCCAAGAAGAAGCTGATCGACGACTACCCGCCGCTCGTCGAGCGGCCGGGCGTGCGCGTCGCGCAGTTCGAGCACACGATCTTCATCGGCGAGGACGGCCCCGAGGTGATGACCCGGCTGCCCGCATGAGGAGCGCCTGACGAGCCATGCGCATCGGCGTCGACGCTCGAGAGGCGTTCCGCGCGCAGCCGCGCGGGATCGGCGTCTACACGCGCAACCTGACGCGTGAGTTCGCGGCGCTCGCGCCCGACGACGAGTTCCTGCTCTACCACCAGCTCGAGCTGCCCGAAGGCGCGGACGACCCCTACGTGCTCGGCGCCAACCAGCGCGCCGTGCAGGCCGACATGCCCGGCGGCCGCTGGCACAGCTGGGAGCGGCTGCAGATGCCGTGGCGGATGCGCCGCGACCGGCTCGACGTCTACCACGGCACCTACAACACCTTGCCGCCGCGCGCGCCGCTCGGTGTCGGCGCGCTCTGGAAGGCGCCGCCGATGGTGGTCACGATCCACGACCTGATCGTGACGTGGCACGACGACGACCTCGACGACCCGTTCATCGCATACGTGCGCGCGGTCACCGAGCGGGTCGTGCGCGAGGCCGCGGTGATCCTGACGATCTCCGAGTGGAGCCGCCGCGACATCTGCGAGCGCTACCCGTGCGACCCCGCCAAGGTCCGCCTGTGCCGAAACGGGCTCGACCCGGCGGTGCTCGCGGGCGCGCCGGACGCCGCCGGGGACCGCGCGCGCGAAGCGTTCGCCGAAGGCCGCCGCTACTGGTTCTCGCCCGGCGCTGCGCTCGAGCGGAAGAACACCGGCCGGATGATCGAGGCGTTCGCGCTGGCGCGCGAGCGGCGGGCAGACCTGGACCCGCTGCTGCTGGTCTCCGGCCTCGGCAAGGCCGCCGACCGCTTCCGCGAGCGCGCCGACCGCGCCGGCGTGCTCGCGCAGGTGCGGTTCCTGCCCTACCTGCCGCACGAGGACCTGATCGCCGCCTACGCGGGCGCCGACCTCTGCATCTACCCGAGCTTGGTCGAGGGCTGGGGCATCCCCGTCACCGAGGCGCTGGCTCTGGGCACCCCGATCCTGACGAGCAACACGTCTGCCATGCCCGAAGCGGGCGGCGAGCACGCCCGCTACTTCGACCCGCACGACGTCGACTCGATGGCCACCGCCATGCTCGCGGCCGCCGACGACTACCTGCCCGCGTGGCCGACGATCCGCGACGAAGCCGTCGCCCGCGCGCGCGGCTTCACGTGGCGCAGCAGCGCCGAGCGCGTGCTCGACGCCTATCGCGCAGCGACCGATCGCGGTCGCTGAGCCGGCCTAGCGGCCGCCGGCCTTGCCTTCGGCCAGGATCCGCTGGGCGAGCCGGTCGGCGGCGAAGCACGGCGGCACGTCCTCTTCCTTGGAGATGGTCCACAGCTCCTTGAGGGCCTGCGGGATGCGCTCGATCTTGCGCAGCGCGACCTTCTCGTCGTAGCCGCCGTCGTGGAACTCCACCGACACGTTGACGATGCCGCCCGCGTTGATGACGTAGTCCGGCGCGTAGAGGATGTCCCGGTCGGCGAGCATCTCGCCGTGCTCGGGCTTGAGCAGCACGTTGTTGGCGGCGCCGGCGACGACCTTGGTGTTGAGCGCCGGGATGGTCTCGTCGTTGAGCACTCCGCCGAGCGCGCACGGCGCGAACAGGTCGCACGCCATCGTCATGATCTCGGCCTCGCCGACGACCTTGACGCCGTGATCGGCAGCCAGCTGCTCGAGGCGCTTGTGGTCGCGGTCGTAGGCGTAGACCTCCGCGCCCGCCTCGGCGAGGCGCTCGGCGAGCGGGCCGCCGACGGCGCCGACGCCCTGGATCGCGATCTTCTTGCCGGCCGGGTCGTCGCTGCCGAACGCCCAGCCCAGCGCCGCGCGCACGCCCAGGTAGACGCCGTAGGCGGTGTAGGGCGACGGGTTGCCGCTGCCGCCGGCCTCGCGGGCGAGGCCGCTGACGTGCTTGGTGGCGCGCCGCACGATCTCGAGGTCCTCGATGGTCGTGTTGACGTCTTCGGCGGTCGTGTAGAGGCCGTCGAGCGAGTCGACCAGCCGCCCCATTCCCAGGTAGAGCTCCTCGGACTTGATCGCCTTGGCGTCACCGATGATGACCGCCTTGCCGCCGCCGAGCCCGGTGCGGGCCACCGCCGACTTGTAGCTCATGCCCTTGGCCAGCCGCTCCACGTCGAACAGGGCCTCCTGCTCGGACGCGTAGTTCCACATCCGCAGGCCGCCCAGCGCCGGGCCGAGCGTCGTGTCGTGCACGGCGATGATCGCGTGCAGGCCGCTCTGAGGATCGACGCCACGAACGACTCGCTCGTAGCCCTCGACCGGGATCTCGGTGATTTGAAGGGTGTCGCTCACGGGATCGGGCGCGGCGGGGCCGCGCATTCGGGGCGAATAGGATAGCCAGCGGCGCGGTTGAAGCCACTCCCGCGGCATCGGGCGCTCGCGCCGACAGAAACCTCTGTCAGCAAACAAGTTCAGCGCGCAGCGCGGCTGCCGACCTTAACCTTCAGGTCGACCTCGGCGGTCTCCCGCCGGACCCGCACCGTGACGGTCCGGCCGATGATCAGGCCGTCGAGCACCTCGGTGTATTCCTCGAGGTCGAGCGTCGGCTGGCCGTTGATCGCCAGGATCCGGTCTCCCTGCTCGATGCCGGCCTCGAACGCCGGGCGGCCCTCGAACACCTCGCCGACCAGCACGCCCTCGTCCTCCCCGGCGTAATCCGGCATGAACCCGAACGCCGGCCGGAGGCCCTCGGGGTTCTTCGTGGGAGCTTCGTCGCCGCCCGCCGTCGCGGTCGACGCGGGCTTGGCGGCCGGCATCGCCGGCATCGGATCACGCTGCGGTCTCGGGGCGACCACCACGAAGTCCGCCACGTCGCCGTCGGCCGCCACGACCTCGGTCGCGGGACCGTCGACCGTCTCCGCCGACAGCACGCGGACCTCGATGCCCGGCAGGCGCTCCACGACCCGCTGCACCGTGCCCCAGCCGTGGTCGCTGTGGGCCCTGCCGCAGATCAGCACCGCCAGCGGTCGCCGATCCGGCTCGAAGCCCTTGAGGTGGTCCGCGATCGACTCGGCCATGGTGTCGTCCTTGAGGCACTGCGCGGCGTAGAAGCGGGCCATGCCGTCGTCGCCGAGCATCCCGCCGTGGCCCGCCATCATCTCCTGGAACGACTCCCAGTAGCCGTCCTGCGGCGCCGACGTCGTGCGCGCCAGGTGCTTGTCTCCCATCACCGCGTCCAGCCCCTCCTTGGCGGCCTTGGTCGCGAGCGGGCGCGGCGCGTTGGCGGCGAGCACCATCAGGCCGCGCTGCTTGGCGAACTCGATCACCGGACGGTAGTCGCGCGCGTAGTTCGGCCAGGGCCGCGACTTGGCGCGGAACTCGCCCTCGTCGATCACGCCACCGAGGTACTGCAGCAGCACCGTCTGCACGTCCCGCTCGAACATCTCCATCGCGATGACCATGTTCGGCCGCCGCGCATACATCGCGCGCAGCAGCGCGTGGTGCGTGCGGTGCACGCCGGGCGTCTGGTGCAGCTCGCCGAGCGCGACCAGGTCGGCGTCGACGACCGCGGCCGCGACCGCTTCTACCGACGCAGGCTGGTCGGATCCGGGGACCACGATCCGGGAGCCGGTGCTGGCGCAGGCGCCGAGCAGACCGAGGAGACAGAGCGCAAAGTTCGGACGCATCGACATATCTGACTACCTCGTTAGGCCCTGCACAAGCGAGCGCAAGCCCGCAGTCCCGCGCAACAGCCCAGCCCGCGCGCCCCGCCCGAAAGCTCCAGGCGCGCCCTTCCACCCGGCGCTTCGAGCCCCTTACATCGCGCCGTCGGCATGAAGATCACCACCTGGAACGTCAACGGCATCCGCGCTCGCCTCACCCACGTCGTGGACTTCCTGCGCGAACACGAGCCGGACGTGCTCTGCCTGCAGGAGACCAAGGTCGTCGACGAGCTGTTCCCCGTCGAAGCACTGGAGGACGAGGGCTACGAGGTCTGCTTCGACGGCCAGAAAGGCTACAACGGCACCGCGATCCTGGCCGCGCACGACCTCGAGGACGTCTGCAAAGGCATGCCCGACGATCCGCCCGACGCCGACAAGCGCGTGCTGGCCGCGACCGTCAACGGCTTCCGCGTGCTCAACCTCTACGTCGTCAACGGCCAGGAGGTCGGCAGCGAGAAGTACGCCTACAAGCTCGACTGGATGCGTCGCCTGCGCACGTATCTCGACGCCGGCTTCTCCACGCAGGACGACGTCGTCGTGGTCGGCGACTTCAACGTCGCCCTCGAGGACAAGGACGTGCACGACCCGGAGTGGTGGCGCGGCCGCATCCTGTGCTCGGACGAGGAGCGCGCGGCGATGCGCGACGTGATGGCCTTCGGCCTCGAGGACAGCTTCCGGCAGCACCACGACGACGCCGGCGTCTACACCTGGTGGCACTACACCGCCGGCTCGGCGGTCAAGGACGACGGCCTGCGCATCGACTACGTGCTCTCGTCGCCGAGCGCCGCGCGCAAGTGCACCGATGTCATCGTGCACAAGGAAGAGCGCAGCAAGAAGAGCCCCAGCGACCACGTCCCGGTCACCGCGGTCTACCGCGAAGCCTAGCGGGCGCGCGAGCGCCCGACTCGGCTAGAGTGGGCGCCGCCTCATGGGTCTGCTCCGCCTCCTGCTCGCGCTCGCGGTCGTCGCCGATCACGCCGGCCCGGCGTTCGGCTGGACGGCGCTGCGCATGACCGGCGGGCCGCTGGCCGTGCAGATGTTCTACGTGGTCTCCGGCTTCTACATGGCGCTGGTGCTCAACGAGAAGTACCTGGGCAGCGGCGCGTGGTGGGCGTTCGCGAAGAGCCGGGCGGTGCGGCTGTTCCCGATGTACTGGGCCGGGCTGCTGCTCACGCTGCTGGTCGGCTTCGCGCTGCTCCTGGGCGGCTGGAGCTTCGAGCCGCTCGCGCGGTGGTTCGGGCCGGACACGACGCCGGACCTGCCGAGCGCCGCGGCGCTCGCCTTGGTGCAGGTCACGCTGATCGGCCAAGACGCCGCGGTGTTCACCGCGGTGGAGCCTGGCTCCGGGGCGCTGTTCGCGACGCCGCGGCCCTTCGAGCACGACGGCGCCGCCTACCGCTACATGCTGGTCCCGCAGGCCTGGACGGTCGGGCTGGAGCTGATGTTCTACGCGCTCGCGCCGCTGCTCGTGCGGCGACGCGGCGCCGTCGTCACATGCCTGCTCGCGAGCCTCGCGCTGCGCGTGGTCCTGGTCGAGCGCGCGGCGCTCGACTTCGACCCGTGGACGTACCGCTTCTTCCCGACGGAGCTGGCGCTGTTCCTCGCCGGCGCGCTGGCCTACCACGGCTACCGCGCGCTGCGGGGACGTCGGCTGCTGCCGGCCGCGATCGCGTGGCCAGCGCTGATCGGCGTGCTCGCCTGCGTGCTCGGCTATCGCGCGCTGCCCTGGCCGCTGCGCGGCGCCGTCTACGGTCTGTCTCCGCTGGTGGTCCTGCTGCCGCTGGCGCTGCCGTTCGTCTTCCACCTGACGGCGCGCTGGCGGCTCGACCGCGCGATCGGGGAGCTGTCCTACCCGGTCTACCTCGTGCACATGCTGTTCTGCTTCGCGATGGCGGCGTTGGGCTGGCCGATGTGGACCGCGACCAGCGGCGCGGTCGTGCCGCTGGCGTCGCTGGCGGCGGCGTGGGCGCTGTGGCGGTTCGTCGGCGCCCGCGTCGAGGTGTCGCGGCAGCAGATCAGCGCCCGGCTGCAGGCGCAGCAGGCCGCAGCGCGCTAGACCGCCGACGGCCGCGCCGCCTCGACGTCGAGCGGCTGCGTCGCCAGCGCCGAGACCGGCGCGCCCTCGAGCTCGAGGTCGAGCAGGCGCGTCATGTCACAGACCTGCAGGTCGACTTCGGCCGGCGCGAGCTGCCAAGGCGCGTGCGCGACGTCGCCCCGCACCAGGCGGCCGCGCCGCACGGCGAACAGGCTGTAGCGCTCGACCAGGAACTGCTCCAGCGAGCCGTCCGCGGCCACGGCCACAGGTCCGGCCGCGCGCCAGCTGCCCTCGAAGCGCGCGGGCGGCGCGCGCCGATCGGTGCGGCGGCTGCGGTAGTCCACGCGGTCGCCGGCGCGGCGGCTCGCCATGTCCGCCGCGAAGTAGGGCAGGCCAAAGCCCAGCCGCGCGCCCTCGACGGCCAGCCGGCTGTGCGCGTCGAGGCTGAAGAACCACACCCCGGCGCGCTCGCCGCAGCGCACGTAGGTGCGCAGGTTGCACTCTGCAAAGCGCCGCGCGGTCGGCATCGAAGGCAGCCATCGAAAGCGCGTCGACGCCATCGTGAACGGCACCACCCCGAGCCACGCGCGCCCGTCGAAGGTGTCGAGCTCGAGGCCGGCCGGCAGCTGCGGACGCACCCGCTCCGGGGCGACGGCCCAGTGCAGGAACAGCAGGTCTTCCCAGCGCATCTTGAGCACGGCACAGCAGGCAACGCGCGGGCTGCTAGGATCTTTCCATGCCGCGCGCAAATGTCTCGGGGCTCGTTTTCGCGCTGGGGATCGGCGCGGTCGCGCTCACGGCCCAGGACGACCGGCGCGACCGCGTCACGCGCAGCGACGGTCGCGTGATCGAGGGCCGCGTGGCGACGCCGTATGCGACCGACGAGCTGCTGGTGGTCGACGGCGGCAAGCGCGCGCGGGTGGCGCTCGACGCGGTGCTCGCCACCGACACTGTCGCGCAGCGGGTCGGCAGGTTCTTCGAGCGGCGGCTGCGGCACCGACGCTCCCCGCGCGCGCTCCGCTACCTCGTCGACTGGGCCGAGCAGAACGAGCTCTCGGGCCTCGCCCGGCTGCAGGCCACCGAGCTGGTGCTGCTGGACGACGACGACGCCAAGATGCACGAGTTCCTCGGCCACCGGCAGCGCCGCAAGCAGTGGCAGTGGCCCGTCGACGGCAAGTGGCGGACGCGCGCGCAGCTCGAGGAGCGCCTCGCCGAAGACCCGCTGCGGCTGCAGGGCGAGCGCTTCGCGCTGACCTGCGACGCCGGCCTGCTCGCCAACGTGCGCGCGCTGTTCGACCTCGAACACCTCGCGGTCGTCTGGTTCCAGCGGTTCGGACCGGAGCTGCAGCTGCGCGAGGTGCTGAGGCCGGTCGAGATCCGGACCTTCCGCAGCGCCGAGGCGTTTCCCAAGTGGGGCTACCGACCGCGACCCTACTTCGAGCCGCCGCCGCACGGCGACGTCGGCCGGACCTTCTTCGCCGGACCTGCCCCCCAGCGGCCCGAGGGCCTGTTCTTCGTCGGCGCGCAGGGCCTGCTCTACCGGACGATCATCGGCGAGGCCGACCGAGGCGACAGCCGCGGCCGGGTCTGCGCGTGGCTCGAGGTCGGGCTAGGCATGCACCTGCAGCGCGTGATGCAGGGCGACGCCGGCTTCGCGCAGCCGACGGACGCCTCGCGCGCCGACCTCGTGGCCCTGCGCGCGCTCGGCCGCGGCTACCGCCTGACGCACCTCGTGCACCTGCCGATGTACGCGAGCTTCTACCTGACCGAGAACACCGACTCGGTGACCAACTGGGCGGCGGCCGAGATGTTCACGACGTGGCTCCTGGACGAAGACGTCCCGAAGCCGCTGCGCCCGAGGTTCCTCGCCTACGTCCAGCAGGCCCTGCGCGAGCGCAAGGGCGACAGCAGCACGGCGTTCGACCAGGCCCTCGGGGTGCCGATCGAGCGCCTCGAAGAGCCGTGGCTGGACTGGCTCAACGACCTCGCCGGAAACTGAACCGCGCGCGGCCACTCCACGCAGCGCTACGCGTCGCGCGCCATCGCCTGCAGCGCGTCGCCGTCGAGCCGGCACGTGCGCCAGTCAGGCAGCAGCTCAGCGCCCTGCCGCCGGTAGAAGTCGATCGCCAGCTGGTTCCAGTCCAGCACGTGCCAGTCGAGGCGCGGGCAGCCGCGCTCGACCGCCAGCTGGGCGCACGCGCGCAGCAGCGCGAGGCCGTAGCCGCGCCCGCGGTGCTCGGGGTCGACGTAGAGGTCCTCGAGGAACAGGCACGGCCGGCACCAGAACGTCGAGTAGCTGACGAAGTGCAGCGCGAAGCCCACGGGCTGACCCGCGTGCTCGCAGATCAGCGCGCCGCAGACCGGCCGCGCGCCGAACAGGTGCTCCTTGAGGCGCTCTTCGCTGAGGTCGACCTCGTGCTCGAGCCGCTCGTAGCGCGCGAGGTCGCGGATGAAGCGGGCGATGTGCGGCTCGTCGCCGGGGACAGCGGGGCGGATCAGGCGGTCGGTCATGGGCTTCGGCCTTGGACGGCGAGCACAGTCTAGGCCGCCGAAGCCGATGCGCCACGGCGCCGTCCCGCGCGGCTTTGGCGTGGCGCCGAGCGCCTGCGTGGGCGACGATCGCGGCGCAGACGAGCCATGGCCAAGACCGCCCCCGAGACGCGCACGCAGCCCAAAGAAGACCCGTTCGACGAGTCCTACTACCGACGCTTCTACGGCGACGCCAAGACGCGCGTCAGCGACCAGCGAGAGGTCGACCGCCTCGCGCGGTTCGTCAAGGGCTACCTCGACTACCTCCAGGTCCCCGTGCGGTCCGTGCTGGACGTCGGCTGCGGCGTCGGCCACTGGCAGCGCGCGGTCGGAGCGCTGTGGCCGAAGGCCCGCTACTACGGCGTCGAATACAGCGCATACCTGTGCGAGCGGTTCGGCTGGCACCAGGGCTCCGTCGCGACGCTCGACCCCCGGCGCGAGCTCGGCCGGGACGCCTTCGACCTCGTCGTGTGCCAAGGCGTGATGCAGTACCTCGACGACGCGACCGCGGCCGCCGCGCTCGCCAACCTCGGACGGTTGACCGACGGTGCGCTCTACCTCGAGGCGCTCACCAAGCGCGACTGGGACGAGAACTGCGACCGCTCGGTCACCGACGGCGACGTCTACCTGCGCACGGGCGCGTTCTACCGGCGCAGGCTCGGCGCGGACTTCCAGGACTGCGGCGGCGGCGTGTTCTGCGCGCGGCGCGCCGGCGTTGCGCTGTTCGAGCTGGAGGGCGCGTAGTGGCGATGGACTTCTTCGGGCACCAGGAGCAGGCGCGCAGGGCCTCGCGACGGCTGGTATGGCTGTTCGTCGCCGCGGTGGTCTGCATCATCCTGCTGATCTACGGCGCCGCGCTCGGCCTGTTTGTCGGCACGGCGAAGCCCGGCAGCGACCTCGCGTGGGCCGGCCTGCCGCTGCTCGGCGTCGTGTCGCTCTCGGTCGCGGCGCTCGTCGGCGGCGCGATGCTGTTCAAGACCGCGCAGCTGCAGACGGGCGGCGCCGCCGTCGCCGAGATGATGGGCGGCCGGCCGGTCGACCCGCACACCAGCGACCCGCAGGAGCGGGTGCTGATGAACGTCGTCGAGGAGATGGCGATCGCGTCCGGCGTCCCGGTGCCCGACGTGTTCGTGCTCGACCGTGAAGACGGCGTCAACGCCTTCGCGGCCGGGTGGTCGACCAAGGACGCCGCCGTCGCGGTCACGCGCGGGAGCCTGGAGACGTTCACGCGGGACGAGCTGCAGGGCGTCATCGCGCACGAGTTCAGCCACGTCTTCCACGGCGACATGCGGCTCAACATCCGCTTGATGGGCACGCTGTTCGGCATCATCTGCATCGCGGTGCTCGGCCGCGTGCTCCTCTATTCGGGCCGCGGCAACCGCCGCGAGGGCGGCCAGGTCGCGCTGTTCGGGCTCGCGCTCGTCATCGTCGGCTACGTCGGCGTGTTCTTCGCCCGGCTGATCCAGGCAGCGGTCTCGCGCCAGCGCGAGTACCTCGCCGACGCGGCTGCCGTGCAGTACACCCGCAACCCCAAGGGGATCGGCATGGCGCTCGCCAAGATCGGCGGGCTGACCAGCCGCATGAAGAGCCCGCACACCGAGGAGACCAGCCACATGCTGTTCGCCGCCGGCCTCGGCGGCGGCCTCGCGACCCACCCACCGATCGCAGACCGCGTCGAGCGCGTGCTCCCGGGCGTCCTCCAAGCGGTCGCCGAGGCGGGTTCGCTGGAGCAGGCCGTCGCCGCGACCGAGGCGCCCGCGGTCGCGCCCGGCGCCGCGGGCTTCTCTGGCTCGACGCCCGGCCGCGTGCTGGCCTCGGTCGGCGACCCGCAGCCCCAGCACGTCGCGGCGGCGCGGGCGTTGCTCGACGAGCTGCCGCTCGACCTCAGCGTCGCGGCGCACGAGCCTGGGCGCGCGCCGGCGCTCGTCTACGGGCTGCTGCTCGACGACGACGCGCGCGAGCGAGATCGGCAGCTGACGCTGCTGGCGAGCGCCGACCCCACGGTCGGTCACGACGCGCAGGCTTTTCGCCGAGAGCTCGCCGGCCTGCCGCGCACGATGCGGCTGCCGCTGCTCGAGCTCGCGATGCCGGCGCTGCGGCGCCTGGACCGCGCCGGTCGCGCGGCGCTCCGCGACCGCGCGCGGGCGCTCTCGCTCGCCGACGACCACCTGACGCCGTTCGAGTTCGCGCTGATCAAGTCGCTGGAGCGCCACCTGCCGCTGGAGGAGAAGCCGCCGCGCCGCCGCGGCCGCCCCGAGGCCATGGCCGACCACGTCGAGGACGCAGCGCTGGTGCTCTCGGTGATCGCGCACGCCGGCGCCGACGGCGACGAAGCCGAGGCGCGCGCTGCGTTCGCGCGCGGCTGCAAGGTCCTGTCGATGCCCGCATCGCAGCTGCTCGACGCAGGCTGCGCCACCCCGCAGCAGCTCGACGCCGCGATCGACGGGCTCGAGAAGGTCACGCCGTTCGGCAAGCGCAACCTGATCCAGGCCTGCGCCGAGGTCGCGGCCCACGACGGCCACCTCGACCCGGACGAGGTGGACCTGGTCCGGGCGCTCGCCGAGCTCTGGGAGTGCCCGGTGCCGCTCGCGCTCCCCGAGTAGCGGCGCGCCTTCAGCAGAGAGTTGCGCCGGGCGCTGGCCTCTCGCGATGATGCCTTGATGCGCGAACGGACCGTCGCGGCGCTGCGCGCCGGCCTGCTGACCTCGACCACGCTGCTCGTCACGCTCGCCGGACAGGAGCCAACGGCGGCCGTCGCGACGTTCCAGAACTACAACCGCACGTTCCAGCTGGAGCTGCCCGAGGGGTGGCGCCAGATCGCGCCGGGAGAGGCCGTGCGGGTCGGCGCGCAGCCCGCCGCGCCGCCGATCCTGCGGCTGTCTTCGCCGCGCCAGTACTACGGCGTCGGACCCGTCGACCGCTGGCTCGACGGCGACTTCTCCTCGCCCTGGCTCTACGTCTTCGAGCAGCGGGACGGCTGGCACGTCGAGGACGACTACGCCGCCAAGCTGCGCGACCTGTGGCGGGAGCACGGCGAGGCCAACGGCGTGGAGCACCAGCTGCGCGACGTCCACAAGGAGAGGCTCGGGAGCCAGGCCGTCGAGTGCATCGTCGCGACGCGCACGACCACGCCCGCTCCGCCCGCGGCGCCGCGCGTGAGCCTCGACGTGCACGCCCCGACGGCGCAGCAGCAGATCACGCTGTCGTTCACGGCTTCCCCGGAAGAGTTCGAGCGCTGGCAGCCCGTGTTCCGGCGCTGGCTTACGACGCTCACGTTCGCGCGCGTCGCCGACGAGCAGCAGCAGGACACCGTGATCGACCGGATCGGCACGCCGATCCTCGTCGGGGTCGTGGTCGGCCTGATTCTGGCGCTCCTCTACCGCCATACGCGCGCGCGTCGTTGAGCCCGAGGGCCCCGGCGCTACACTGATCGCGTTCTGCGGCCGCCCCACGCCGCACCGATCACCTTGAAGAAGTCCGCGAAGCCCGACGGCGCCCGCAGCATCGACAAGCGGTTGTTCGAGGCCGGTCAGCAGTGCCACAAGCGGCTCTGGCTGGAAGTCCACGAGCCGGTCGCGGAGCAAGCGTCGGACAGCCGCCTCGCGATGTCGCGCATCGGCGCCGAGCTGCGAGACCTGGCGAGGACCGCGTTCCCGATGGGCGTCACGATCGAGCAAGAAGACGTCGCGGCCGCCGCCGCGGAGACCGCCGAGCAGCTCGCCTCAGGCGCCCCCGTGCTCTTCGACGCGGCCTTCGTCGCCGACGGGATCGAGGCCCGCTGCGACATCCTGGTCGTGCACAAGGACGGCGTAGTCGACCTGTTCGAGATCAAGTCGGGCGCCAAGGTGAAGCAGCGCTACGTGCACGACCTCGCGCTGCAGGCCAACGTGCTCGCGGCGAGCGGCTACGCGCTGCAGCGCGCATACCTGCTGCACGTCAACACGCAGTACTCCCACCGCGCCGGCGAGGACTACCCGCCGATGCAGCTGCTGCGCAGCTCGGACGTGACGTCGAAGGTCCAAAAACAGCAGCCAAACGTCGCCCGCAAGTTGCAGGGCTTCAAGCAGGTGCTCGGCTGCGACGCCGCGCCGTCGCAGCCGATGGGGACCTACTGCCGGGCGCCGTTCGCGTGCCCTTACGCCGCGCGCTGCCGCGCGGCTTCGCCGGAGCTGCCGCTGACGCTGCTGCCGGAGCTGACCCGACAGCTGGAGTCCGACCTGCACAAGGAAGGCGTCGAGGACCTGTCGTCAATCGCCCCGGACCGCGACGGCCTCTCCTTCCGGCAGCGCCGCACGCTGCAGTGCCACGCCCAGGGCGAACGGCTCGTCGAGTCGTTCGTGCGGGAGGAGCTCAAAGAGTGCGAGCACCCGCTGCACTTCCTCGCCGTCGCCGTGGTCACCGACCCGCTGCCGGTCTTCGAGCAGCAGCGCCCCTGGCAGCGTACGCCGTTCGCCTGGGCCCTGCGCACGCGGCACGCCGACGGCACGCTCGAAGAGCACGCCTTCGCACAGGTCGATCGGGACGATCCGCGCGGCGCGTTCGTGAAGTCCCTGTCGCGCAAGCTGGAGGTCGGCGGCACCGCGGTGGTTTGGGGCGAAGAGTGCCTCACCGAGCTCCGTCCGCTGCTCGACTCGATCCCCGACGAGAAGGCCAGCGTTCGGGCCCTGCTCGGCTCGGACCATCTCGACCTGCGCGCGCTCCTCGAGTCGACGGTCTTCGACCCGGCGCTGCCGGACTTCAGCTCCCTCGCGGCTGTCGTCGCCACGCTCCTGGACGACCCCAGCGGCCAGGACATGGACGGCCTCGACGCCGACTCGCGCTTCGCGCTGGTCCAGAAGGCGCGCACCCCGCGGGTCCGGGCCACCACCCGGGAGGCCATCGCGGCCACGGTCACCGACGCGCTCAAGTGGCAGGTCGCGCAGCTCTCGGCGCTCTTCGACTCGTTCGCGTCCGAGACCTAGCGCACGACCGTCGCGGGCTCACGCCGCGGCGTAGGACGACAGCAGCGCCGACAGCTCGCGATCGGGGCCGAAGCGCCGCGCGAACTCCTCTCGGATCCGCACGCCGAGCGCGCCGGCAGCGCCCCGGTTGCGACACAGCGCCAGCACCTGCTTGGCGAGCTCTTCCTCGTCGCCGAACAAGAGCCCGTTCTCCTTGTGACGGATCAGCTCCCGGTTGCCTGGGATGTCGGCCGCCACGACGGGCCGACCGAGCGCCCCCGCCTCGAGCACTGCCGGCGCGGCACCCTCGGAGCAGGAGGTGTTGAGCACGACGTCCGCGTCGAGGTAGGCAGCGCCCATGCGCTCGCGCGCCAGCGCCGGCAGCAGCCGAACGCCCGGCTCCGCTTCACACGCCGCGCGGACCTCGCGCGCGTAGGCGGCGTCCTGCTCGGGGCCGGCCAGGATCAACTCGACGTCGGCGCCCGCTTCGCGCAGGCGCTGGAAGGCGCGCACCGCGCGGAGCTGCCCCTTTACCGGGCGGAGCCCCCCCGGCAGGAACGCGACGAAGCGCTGGCGCGGGATGCCGAGCGACCGGCGCAGGTCCGTGCCGTCGGTCTGGTGCGGCACCGCCGCGCGGACGACCACGTCGACCTTGCCGACGGCGTCGGGGACGCGCTCCTCGACGAGGCGCATGGCGGCCTCGCTGGGCGCCAGCACGCGGTGCGCGCGCCGCAGCACCTCACAGACCAGCGGGCCTGCCGCGTCGTCGACCGCGTCGACGTGCAGGTCCTCGCCGCTCAGCGAGACCACCCAAGGCGTCCGCGACCCCAGCAGGTGCACGCCGCACCGCGCGGCGTCGTGCGCGTGCACCAGGTCGGGCCGAAAGCGCGCGATCGTCCCCTCCAGGGACTGCTTGAGCCCGCCCTCGCCGACGCCCCCCAACACCTCGCAGAGGTGCCCGCGACGCTGCAGGCCGTCGCGGTAGCGCTCGACCGTGGCGCGACCGCCGAGGTGCAGCGCGTGAGGAGCGGGCGTGAGCAGCAGGACCTTCACAAGGCCTTCTTCGGCAGCGCTGCAGGCGCGCCCTTACCGCCGGTCGCAAGCAGCACGCAGCCGGCGCGCGCGCTCGACGTCGACCGGCGCGCTGGCGACGCCGCCAGCCTTGCACGAGGTCCCGACGACAGCGCCCTGGCACCGGGGCCACAGCGACGCGGCGTTGTCGGCCGTGAGGCCGGAGCCGATCCAGATCGGGAAGGCCCCCACGGCCTCGCGCACGGCGTCGATCAGGTCGGCGTCGACGGGCTGCCCGGTGCGCTGGCCGGACAGCACCAGGCCGTCGGCGCCCGAACGCTCGGCGAGGTCCTTGGCGCCGCTGGCGACGTCGAGCGGCGCGAGCGGCGCTGCGTGCTTGACCATGAAGTCCGCCAGCAGCGCGGCGTCGCTGCCGACCTGACGGCGATAGGCCGCGATGCGCGCGGCCTCCCCCGAGATCACCCCCTGGTCGGTGACGTAGGCGCCCGCGAGCACGTTGACGCGCACCCACGCCGCGCCGACCGCCGCTGCGACGCCGAACGCGGCGACGCCGTCGTTGCGCAGGCAGTTGACGCCGACGGGCAGCCCGGTCGCGCGCTGCGCGCGGTCCGCGACGATCGCCAGCCCCGCGACGACGTCCGGCGTCACCGGGTCGTCCGCCGTGCCGCGCCGAAACGGCGCGTCGCCGAAGTTCTCGACGATCAAGCCGTCGAAGTCCGCCTGCGCATACGCCTCGGCGTCGGCGACGGCGCGGTCGACGACGTCGGCCATCGACACGTGGCCCCGGGCACCCGGCAGCGCGCCCAGGTGGAGCACGCCTAGCAGCGTCGACCGTGGAGGACCGCTCACAGCCGCAGCAGCGTCCTGAGGCGCATCTTGTAGCCCTTGCACGTCGGCTTGATCTGCTGGGCTTCTCGAACCAGCGCCGCTGCCTCTTGGTGCCGGCCCTGACCGATCAGCTCGTAGGCATAGTCCAGGCGCACGTCGGCGCGCCGACGCCGGATGAGGTTGAGGTGGTGCGGCTCGCCGGCGTGGCGCTCCGCCAAGCCGAGCAGGATGTGCTCGACGCCGTTCATGAAGCGCTCGTTGCCGGACAGGCTCCCGCTGTGCACGCGGTAGAAGGACATCGGGTGGTTGGAGTAGGCGATCGGCTCGCGCGCGGCCATCCGCAGCCAGAGGTCGTAGTCCTCGGTCGCGATCAGCTCGCGCGCTTCGTTGAAGCACCCCGCGGCCAGCACCGCCTCCCGGCGGGCCGTCACGGTGCTGCAGATGACCGGGTTGCCCTGCAGCAGCGCCTCCTCGGTGATCACGCTCGGCACGACGCGCTGCTCGTTCTTGCGGCCGTCGATGCGGTCGCCGCGCACGATCCACGCGTCGCTGGCGAGGCACGCCGCCCCCAGCTCATCGAGCTTGCGGACGTCGCGCTCGAGCTTGTCGGAGACGAACCAGTCGTCGGCGTCGCAGAAGGCGACGAACTCCGTCTCGGCCATCTCTAGAGCGCGGTTGCGCGCCGCGCCCGGGCCGCGCTGTTCCTGGCTCACGACCTCGACGCCCATCGAGTTGGCGACCCCGATGGTGCCGTCGATGGAGCCGTCGTCGACCACGATCACACGCTGCGGCGGCGTCGTCTGTCCGTGCAGCGCCTCCAGCGTGACGCCGAGGTAGTCGGCGGCATTGTAGGCGGGGATCACGACTGTCACCGGGGCAGTCTGACTCATGATCGTCTCCGCAACAGCTTGTCGAGCACGGCGAGCGCGATGGCGCGAATGTAGCTGAAGTCGGACGGGTGCACGAACAGGCACTCCCACACCCGCGTCCCCGTCTGCCGGCGCGGCCCGCTCAAGCTGGTTCCAGTCAAGAGAG